>JAQVAJ010000030.1 GCA_028690885.1 Clostridia bacterium | reverse complement strand
AAATCAAAGCATATGACAGACCTAATCTTGTTACCGATATAATGAAATTACTATCTGAATTGAAAATAAAATGTAATGGAGTTGAAGCTAAACTAAGTAAAGAAGCATACGCTGATATAAGAATTAGAGTTATGATGCATAATAAAGATGAAATATCTGAATTAAACAAAAAAATAAGAAAGATTACAGGCGTTTTTGACATAATAAGAATATCAAAGAGGCAGAAAATTAGATGATAGCAGTAATTCAAAGAGTTAAGGAAAGCTATGTAAAAATTGATGGTATTATGGTATCAAACATAAATAAAGGTTTAAATGTTATGCTTTGTGTGACTCTTGAGGATACCAAAGAGGATATTATATATGTTGCTGATAAAATAGTAAAAATGAGAATATTTCCAGATTCAAATGATAAGATGAATTTATCTTTGATAGATATTAAAGGAGATATACTAGTTATAAGCCAATTTACATTAGCAGCTGATACTAAAAAAGGAAACAGACCATCTTTTATCAATGCTGCAAAACCGCAAAAAGCAGATGAATATTATAACCAGTTTATTTCATACATTAAGAACACATATAGTATTGATGTAAAAACAGGTTCTTTTGGTGCTCAAATGCATGTTGGAATACTAAATGACGGACCTGTTACAATAATTATTGACAGCAAAGAGAATAGGATAAAAAAGTATTAGTATGCATATTTTAAAATTAACAAGCCAGCTTCTATCATCAAATTGCTATATTGTTATATCAGATGACAAAGCAGCAGTTATTGATCCATCTATTGAACCGAAGATCATAATAGAAAAAATTAAGGTGTATAATTGTGTTATTGACAAAATAATTTATACTCATGCTCATATGGACCATATCATTTATGGAGATGATTTAAAAGCTTTAACTGGTGCACAGATATATGCTCATCCAGATGATTGGTTATTGTATAAAGATGAATACAAGAATGGAGCTATATTATTTGGTATGCACAAAACTTTTAATGAAAACGACATTAACCTTATTGATAAAATGGTTTTAAAACATGGAAATGTAGATCTTAATATTATACATACACCAGGTCACACAATGGGATGTATTTGTATAAAGGCTGAAAATTTCGTTTTTACAGGTGATACAATATTTTATGAATCAATAGGTAGAACTGATTTATCAACAGGGGATGCTGATTTATTATTTGACTCAATAAAAAATAAATTATTCACATTACCAGATGAAACAATTATTTTACCTGGACATGGAATAAAAACAACTATTACGCATGAGAAGGAGAATAATCCATATGTATACTGAAGTAAGCAGTATTGAAATGTTAAGAAAAGCGATTGAAGAAAAAAAAGAGTTTATAAGAATAAACGAAGGTTTTTATGAAATTGATGAACCATTAATTTTAGATAATGTTAACAATCTTAAAATTGTAGGAAACGGAAATGTTGTAATTAGTGGTGCCAAGAAAATAATGAACAAGAGCACTTATCCAAATAGTTTGTTTGTTAATAATATACGACGTTTTAAATCATCAGCATATAAGGTTGAAGCATCAGCCTGGAACAGATGTGAGCGAGAGGACTTTATATTTCATAAATCAGTTGAAAAGTATGATTCAAGAGATATATTTTCTGGTTTCTTAACAGATCATATTGAGTTATATAAAGAAAAGCCTGAAAATATTGAATTTGTATTTAATGTTGGTTGGACACAAAATATGGCTAATGGAAAATCATCAGAGAAAAATGGAGATAAAGTATTAATTAATCTTGATTATAATCAATTTAAATTATTACAAACAAAGAATGTTACTCGTGTTGGTGCTCCAACAGAATTGAAAAATTTGAAATATGCACTTAAAAAGGCTACATTTTATCATGACAAGAATGAAGGAAAAATTGAGTATATACCAACTGATGATGAAGTTAAAAATGGTTATGAGGTAATGTATCCAGTTGCAGAGCAATTAGTAATACTTAAAAATTGTAAAAACATATGTTTTGAAAATATTACTTTTTCACACACTACATGGGAATATCCTTCAAAAAAAGGATTTTGTGAAATGCAATCAACAATATATAAAAATTTAAATGAAGGACTTGATTCTACAAAAAGGGAAATACCTATTTCTGCAGCAGATATCAGTTATTCAACTGAAGTAACTTTCAATAAATGTGAGTTTTCCCATTTAGGAGCAACTGGTATATATCTTGGAAGAGGATGTAAAAATAGTAAAATTATAGATTGTAAAATATTCGACATAGCAGGTTGTGGAATAATTGTCGGCGGTTTTGAGAATATAGATGCTCATCCCGATGATGAAGACAGTATAAACTACAAGACTTTAATAGAAAAGAATAAAATATTCGATATAGGTGTACTTTACAGTGGAGCATGTGGAATATTAGCAGGATATGTAAACTCAATAAAAATTTATAATAATCTTATATATAACATTGCTTATACAGGAATTTCTTTAGGATGGGGATGGGGAGCGGTTGATCCAATTGCGCATCTTGTATTCAATTCATCAGTAAAAGAACCTTTTACTAAACCAACTATATTAAAAAACAATCATGTAAAAGGAAATGAAATACATCACATAATGACATCAATGCATGATGGTGCAGGGATATACACTCTTTCCAATCAAGATGGTACAATTATAGAAGATAATTATATTCATGACAATGGTAACAATGAAGATGAACCAGTTAAAAAAATATACATAAAAAAGTCATATCTTCTTGGAGTAACCACTAAATGGGGTAAAATATCTAAAAGAAAAGGTTATCCTGGAGGAATATACCTTGATGAATGCAGTGCTGGAATTACAGTAAGGAATAATCGAATTGAAAATGTAGCTTGTGATTATTACTATCATGATACAGGTGTGCCTGGAATATTTGAAACAAACAAATTTGATGTAGAACCACTGGATAATCCGATTTTGAGTTTTGATGAATGATTAATTCAAGCACGATAAATAAATCATAATTGACACTATTACTAAAAAGTAGTAAAATGATTAGAAATTTAGAGAGGTGAAAAATGGCAAAGATTTACGAAGATATTTCAAGAACATTCAGTGAATATTTACTCATACCCAATTTAACTTCGAAGGACTGTTATCCTGATAACATAAACTTAAGAACTCCTTTGACAAAATTCAAAAAAGATGAGGAACCTCAAATATGTATTAACATTCCTTTCACTTCAGCTATTATGCAATCAGTATCAAACGATTCATTAGCTATTGCTTTAGCAAAAAGAGGTGGACTTAGCTTTATTTTCTGTTCTCAACCAATACATTCTCAAGCAGAAATGGTTAGAAAAGTAAAAAAATTCAAAGCAGGTTTTGTTATATCCGATTCAAATCTTACACCGGAAAATACATTAAATGATGTTGTGGCATTAAAAGCTAAAAGTGGTCATTCAACTATACCAATAACTGATGATGGGACATCACAAGGTAAATTACTTGGTATTGTTACCAGCAGGGATTATAGGATTTCGAGAGATTCACTAGATAGAAAAGTTTATGAATTTATGACTCCCTTTTCAAAACTCATTACTGGAAAACTTGGAATTACTCTTAAAGAAGCAAATGATATTATTTGGGATCATAAGCTGAATTGTCTTCCAATAATTGATGATCAGAATAATTTGAAATATCTAGTATTCAGAAAAGACTATGATGAACACAAAGAAAATCCGATGGAGCTTCTTGATAACGAGAAAAGGTATATGTGCGGAGCAGGTATCAACACAAGAGACTACAAAGAAAGAGTTCCTGCATTAGTTGAAGCAGGTGCTGATGTTTTATGCATAGATTCTTCTGATGGTTTTAGTGAATGGCAACATGAAACCATAAAGTATGTAAAAGATAAATTTGACGGAAAAGTCCTTATAGGAGCAGGTAATGTAGTTGATGCAGAAGGATTCAGATATTTAGCTGATGCAGGTGCTGATTTTATAAAAGTCGGTATCGGTGGAGGGAGTATATGTATAACAAGAGAGCAAAAAGGTATTGGCAGAGGCCAGGCAACAGCAGTTATTGATACTGTAAGAGCCAGAAATGAATATTTTGAAGAAAAAGGTATATATATTCCCATATGTTCTGATGGAGGCATAGTATATGATTATCATATAACTATGGCATTAGCTATGGGTGCGGATTTTGTTATGATGGGTAGATATTTCGCAAGATTTGACGAATCACCAACAAAAGTTATAAAATTAGGTAACAATTACGTTAAGGAATACTGGGGAGAAGGTTCCGAACGTGCAAGAAATTGGCAAAGATATGATGTTGGCACAGACACGGGTATAAAATTTGAGGAAGGTGTTGATAGTTACGTGCCATATGCAGGAAAACTTGCAGATAACTTGAACAAGTCAATAGCAAAAATTAAAAATACTATGTCAAGTTGTGGTTCCAAAACAATAAAGGAATTACACGATACTGCTAGGATTTCAATGGTTTCATCGACAAGTATAGTCGAAGGTGGCGCGCATGACGTCATATTAAAGGATAAAACCGATTTTTAATGCAAAAATACATATTTGTTAAAGGTGCAAAAGAAAACAACCTTAAGAATATTGATGTTAAAATACCAAAAGATAAGTTGGTAGTTTTAACTGGAATATCAGGATCTGGAAAAACAACATTGGCTTTTGATACTATATATGCTGAAGGACAAAGAAGATATGTAGAAAGTTTATCTTCTTATGCACGTCAGTTTTTAGGCTTGATGAATAAACCAGATGTTGAATATATTGAAGGTCTTTCTCCTTCAATATCAATTGATCAGAAAACTACAAGTCATAATCCAAGGTCTACAGTAGGTACAATAACTGAAATTTATGACTATCTTCGTCTTTTATATGCTAGAATCGGAATACCACATTGTCCACAATGTAACAAAGAGATAAGTTCTCAATCAATTGATCAGATAATTGATACCGTATTAGAATATCCACAAGGTACTAAAGTTATGGTTATGTCACCTATAATAAAAGCAAAGAAAGGTGAATTTCAAAAACAATTTGAATCATTAATTAAAGATGGATATTCAAGGGTAATTGTAGATAATACTCAATACGATTTAAATGAAGACAAAATAGAATTAGATAAAAACAAAAGACATGATATAACAATAATTGTAGATAGATTAATTATTAGAGATGGAATAAGAAAAAGACTTACTGAATCAGTTGAGATAGCATTAAATGAAGCTGATGGAATAGTTATAATAAATAAAGACTTGACTGAAGATATTTTATTTTCTACAAAATTAGCTTGTCCAAGCTGTTCGATCAGTATTGATGACTTAGCACCTAGAATGTTTTCTTTTAACAGTCCATTTGGTGCTTGTGAGAAATGTTTAGGTTTAGGAATTTTACTCAAAGCAGATCCTGATTTAATAATTCCTGATAAATCAATATCGCTTATTAATGGAGCGATTGCTGTTGCAGGTATATCTTTTGAAAAAGGCAGTATGTTTTATTCTGTATATAAGATGCTATCAAAAGAATATAACTTTAAAATGGACTTACCATTCAACGAACTTTCTGATGAGGTTCAAAATATTTTACTTTACGGTACAAATGGAAATAATCTTTATGTTGAATATGAAACAAAAACAAGAGCTTTTTCTGCAAATGAACCTTTCGAAGGTATTGTAAGAACAGTTGAAAGAAGATTTAAAGAAACTACACTTTCATATATGAGATCATATTACGAAGGTTTTATGAGTGATTCTGCTTGTCCTGAATGCAATGGAAAAAGATTAAAACCTGAAGTACTTGCAGTTACAGTTGGCGGGAAAAATATTTATGAAGTAACTGAAGTTGCTGTTAAGGAATGTATTAAATTTTTTAATAAACTTGAATTGTCAGAAACACATAAAATGATTTCAAATGTACTGCTGAAAGAAATAAATACAAGACTTAAATTTTTAGTTGATGTCGGATTAGACTATTTAACTCTCAACAGAAGTGCAGGTACATTGTCAGGTGGAGAAGCTCAAAGAATAAGGCTAGCAACTCAGATTGGGTCAGGATTAACAGGAGTAATATATATTCTTGATGAACCTAGTATAGGATTGCATCAAAGGGATAATGCAAAATTACTAAATGCTTTAAAAAATATGAGAGATTTAGGGAATACACTAATTGTTGTTGAACATGATATGGAAACTATTGCAGAAGCTGATTATATAATCGATATTGGTCCAGGTGCAGGAATACATGGCGGTGAAGTTGTAGCGCAAGGAAAAGTAGATGATCTTATAAAATCTGAAAGGTCTATTACGGGTAAATATTTTTCAAAAGAACTATCAATAGAAAAACCGGAAAAATCGAGAGAAATGAACGATAAGTTTTTAAAGATATATGGAGCCAAACAAAATAATTTAAAGAATATAGATGTTATGATACCATTAGGCCTTAATGTATGTGTTACTGGAGTATCAGGTTCAGGTAAAAGCTCTTTAATAAACGAAATATTATATAAGGAACTAGCATTTGTACTAAATGGTAAAAAGATAAAACCAGGAGAGCATGACCGCATAGAAGGAATGAATTATCTTGATAAGGTTATAAATATAGACCAAACACCTATTGGAAGGACTCCAAGGTCCAATCCTGCAACATATATTGGTGTATTTGATTATATTCGTGATATATTTTCTCTTACTAAAGAATCAAAAGCTAGAGGATATAAAAAGGGAAGATTTAGTTTTAATGTTAAAGGCGGAAGATGTGAATCATGTAATGGTGATGGAATAAAGAAAATTGAAATGCACTTTCTTCCAGATGTTTATGTGCCATGTGAAGTATGTAAGGGTAAAAGATATAATAAAGAAACTCTAGAAGTTAAATACAACGGAAAAACAATTGCAGATGTACTTCAAAAGACTATTGAAGAGGCATATTACTTTTTCTCTAGTATTCCTCAAATAGAGAATAAATTCCGTGTTTTAATGGAAGTAGGCCTTGGATACATAAGAGTAGGTCAATCATCTACAACGTTATCAGGCGGTGAAGCTCAAAGAGTAAAATTAGCAAATGAGTTATCGAAAAGAAGTACTGGAAAAACAATGTACATACTTGATGAACCAACAACAGGATTACATATAGATGATGTAAAAAAATTAATTAAAATTATGGACAGATTAATTGAAGCAGGTAATTCTGTAGTAATAATTGAACACAATCTAGATGTAATTAAATGTGCAGATTATATTATAGATTTAGGTCCTGAAGGCGGTGATCTTGGAGGTAACATAATTGCAGAAGGTTCAGTAAATGAAATTATGGAAAACGATAATTCGTATACAGGTAAATATCTAAAAAAATATTTAAATAGTGATTTATGATATAATTCACATATATTTAACATTTTCATGATAATATTAATCTAGCCTTAATTAGGTAAAGGAGAACGAAAGATGAGATTATGTGATATATGTAAAAAGAATGTTGCGGTGGTATTTGTAACTAAGATACAAGATAATAAACATACACAGGTAGGTTATTGTATTCCTTGTGCAAAAAAGGCAGGAATATCGCCTATAGATCATTTAATTAAAGAATCTGGAATTTCAGATGAAGAATTAGGTAATATAAATAACCAAATGAGTCAATTCTTACAGAATTTGAACATGGATGATATGGCTTTACCAAATAATTTTCAGGAAAGTATATATCCTCAAAAAATAGAAGCACCAAAAAAGACAAAATTAAAAGATTCAAAAAAAGATGATAAAAAGAAATTTCTTGATGCTTTTGGAACTAATTTAAATAAAAAAGCACAAGATGGAAAAATCGACAACATTGTTGGGAGAAGTAAAGAGATTGAAAGAATGATTCAAATCATCAATAGAAGACAAAAAAATAATCCATGTCTTATTGGTGAAGCTGGAGTAGGAAAAACTGC
This sequence comes from Clostridia bacterium, assembly GCA_028690885.1. Taxonomy (GTDB): domain Bacteria; phylum Bacillota; class Clostridia; order DUPQ01; family DUPQ01; genus DUPQ01. The sequence goes on along the minus strand of JAQVAJ010000030.1, from coordinate 1,643 downwards.
AATTGCTGAAGGCCTTGCACAAAGGATTGTAAATGAAGATGTTCCTGCGAAATTAATCAACAAAGAAGTATATCTTTTAGATATGACAAGTATAGTTGCAGGAACTCAGTTTAGAGGGCAATTTGAATCAAGAATGAGAAGTATTATCAATGAAGTAAAAGAATTAGGTAATATTATATTAGTCATTGATGAAATTCATAATATAATTTCAGCTGGTGATGCTGAAGGTGGTATGAATGCTGCTAATATTTTAAAACCTGCATTATCAAGAGGTGAAATACAGATAATTGGAGCTACTACAATTGACGAGTATAGAAAACACATTGAAAAAGATTCAGCACTGGAAAGACGTTTTCAACCTATAATGGTTGATGAACCTTCTGTTAATGATACTATTGAGATATTACATGGTATTAAAAAATATTATGAACAGTATCATTATGTAACTTTTAATGATGAAGCTATAAGACAAGCAGCAATCTTATCGGAAAGATATATAACAGACAGGTTTCTCCCTGATAAAGCTATCGATGTAATTGATGAAGCAGCATCTAGAGCAAATTTAGATAATGAAGCATTAGTAAAATTACAATTATTAAAAAATGAACTTGATGAAATATTGGCCGAAAAGGAAACAGCTGCTTCTGCTGATTCAATCGATGACTATAAAAGAGCAGCTGAGCTTAAAGAAAATGAATGCAGGGTACGCGAAGAAATAAGGAAATTTGAAGAAATTTCTAACAAAACAGAAGTAACAGTTTTGGACATAGCTGCTGTTATTGAAATGTGGACTAAAGTTCCGGTTAATAAGATAACTCAAATCGAATCTACTGCTTTACTTGATCTTGAAAATAGATTAAAAAAGAAAATTATCGGGCAAAAACAAGCCATTGATTCAGTTTCAAAAGCGGTAAGAAGATCTAGATCTGGTATAAAAGTTAAGAAAAGACCAGCATCATTTATTTTTGTTGGACCTACTGGCGTGGGAAAGACATATCTTGCAAAAATTTTGGCAAAAGAACTATTTATTAGTGAAGAATCTATGATTAGATTGGATATGAGTGAATATATGGAAAAACATTCTGTTTCAAAACTCATAGGATCACCTCCAGGATATATAGGTTATGATGAAACTGGTCAGTTAACTGAAAAAGTAAGAAGAAATCCATATTCTCTATTATTATTTGATGAAATTGAAAAAGCTCATCCTGATGTATTTAATATACTTTTACAGATTTTAGAAGATGGAAGGCTAACGGATAGCAAGGGAAGAGTTGTTCAATTTGAGAATACAATAATTATAATGACATCAAATGCTGGAACATCATATAAGAATAATGGATTTGGTTACATACATGAAAAAAATGATGCGAGTGAAAGAGTTAAAGAAGCTTTGAAGGATATTTTTAGACCTGAGTTTTTGAATAGAGTAGATGATATAGTTGTATTTACAAGTTTAGATGATATTGAGCTATTTGAAATTGGTAAATTAATGGTAGATGAATATACTATTGATCTTAAAGAAAAAAATATTCTTCTAAAAGTAAGTGATGAAGCCTTAAAGTTTATTATTGGTGAAAAATATGACGATAAATATGGTGCTCGTCCTTTAAGAAGAAGTATTCAGACTAATATTGAGGATG
>JAQVAJ010000029.1 GCA_028690885.1 Clostridia bacterium | reverse complement strand
CACAACTTCGGATACAGCTTTTTTGTTGCAGTTTTAGTAAAGAATGCATAATACTGGCATACTTCTGTACATTCATCAGTTACTTTAAGGTCATTGTCAGTCATAAGCATACGATCTGCAAAGAACATTCCATTAAATGATATTTTTCTAATCCTCTGCCTAATATTTTCAGCCTGAACCAGCAAATCACTGTCGTCATATAGAGCTGATATTCTTTCCAGCATAAGAGCATATAGCATATTTGTTGGGAAGTTAACATTCTGTACAAGCTTATTGGCAAATGACCATTCTACGAAAACCCATTTATCAAGATTCTGAAGTAGACCATCGTTATTTATATAATCTTTAAAATATTCTAATAAACCATAAACTTTAGGTTTGAATGCCTTAATCATCTGCACATCATTGGTTCTTTGTTTATACTCATATAGCTGTAAAACAAGCCACATAGCCCAATTAGGTATAAAGTTACCATTTACGTGATCTGACGGATAACACATGGGCAGCATTCCTTTTGGCAGATTATCAAAGGTTTCTGGCAATAGGAAATTCTCTAAAAAGTTCTTTTCAATTAAGGATTTTCCTGTTAGGAAATATTCAACTCTTGACGTAAAGAAGCTGTCGCATAACCATCCCGCTCTTTCCCTTGAAGGGCAATCCATATATATATCCAGTGAATTCTGCCTGTATGTCTCAACAGCTGCATCAAATATTTCAAGCAAATCAGGATCTGATGTATTAAGAGATTTATCTATATGTGGATGCTTGTATTCAATCATATGAAATGACGAAATAGTCGCTTTACCCTTTAGCATAACAATATTTAAATATTTCATGCTTACAGGTTCAAAGAAAACCAATTCATATTGACCTTGTTCCAAAACATATTTATTTACCCACAGGCCATGAATACGAATTGGATTGGCGATACCATCTGAGAGCATCTCATCATATATCATTAAAAATTCACAAGCTTCTTCGCAATTTATCTTAAATGAAATAAATCCAGTAGCTTCTCTTTCAAATTCATAAATAGCATATTCACCTTTTGAAAGGTTTAATCCATTTGCGCATTGTTTTATAACTGTTTCAGAAGTATCATATTCAATCTGTTGCATCATTTCACAGATATTTTCATCAAGTTCTTCTGTCTTAAACTGCTTATAGTTTTCATCTTCAATCTTCAAATGCCAGGGAAGCCTGTATGAATCTGGTTTAATAGGATTGTGTTTTCCTACAACAACACTATCTAAAGGATAGAGCTTCTCATATTCAGGATACCTTACATTCCTTGTTATATATTCCTTCTTTTCACATATTTCAAGACTGGCCTGCTGAATAATCAAGTCCTTCATCCAATCATTTGAATTAGTATTTAAAACATATGATTCAATAAATGCTCTTTGATATGTATATCTTTGTGTTTTTCTTACATAATCATCTAATAGATATGCATTAAAGCCCTTTACACCTGTTGCTGCTATTACTTCATTATCACATATAATTTCACAAGTTAAAAAAGAAGGCTGGTCAAGAACTGCGTAGGCGTTTACGCAGTAACCCCATACAATCACAGCCACACTATTTACATCTTTAATCAGATAATTAGTTATATCTATCTCATCTACCCTATAGTATCCGTGTGCAGCTCGTGCAGGACCAGAAGCGATAAACTTCTCATTAACATATATGTGGTAATTAGTGCTACAGGCAAGATTCACAGATGCCTTACACTTCCCCACTTTTGCCATAAAGCCCATGCGTATATTCATTTCTTTTTGAAGCCTGTTTGCCCATACAGGTTCAGCCTGCTTAAATATATATCTGCCCCTATCTTCCTCCGTAACATGATTAGTTTATCATATTTTTTAAATAAGATATAGGTATGTACAATTGTTTGAGCTATGTTAAAACTATTGACAAAATTCGTTAGTATCAATATACTTACCGTGTTGAAAATAAATAAATAGATATGTGCATATTTGCACATCTAAAATTAAATGATTGGAGTTAATTGTAATGAGAAAAAAGCTATATGCAATGATAACTATTGTACTTCTATTATCTGTCATGTTGTCTTCGTGCGTAAACACAGGCGGTTTAAAAATACTAAAACCAGACAACTCAAAACCCGATGAATATTACTCATCCATGAATCAGGGAGGACAAATAGCCTTTTCCTATTTAAACACTCCATATGGCAAATATCAAAATATTGGAGGATTTGTATATTATTCCCAATATGGAAATACAGAATTTAAGAAGTTGTGCACAAAAGAAGATTGCGATCATAGTACCAACGAATGCGATTCATTTGTAGGTAATGAAATAGGCTATAATACTCATATCGGTTACTATAACGATAAAATATATTTTACTGAATTCGTTAGTGATATGACCTTGAAACTTATGAGTATGGACATGTTTGGAAAAAATCATGAAGTCGTAAAAACTATTGCAGCTGATTACGATATGGCAAGTTACATATCATATGGCTGTTTCCATAACGGATATTATTACTTTTTAGTAACTGAGGGAGGTTCTCTTGGAGCAGTCGGCAATAAGGATGATAACTTTTATCGTATTAAACTTGATAGCAAGTCGGAATATGAAAAAGTTTTTCGTGATGATGCAATATCAGAAATCTCCATGTTTACGATTGTTGGAGATAAAGTATTCTTCTATGTAAACAAAACAGGAATTAACCCTACAGATTACTACAACTTAAAATCAGATTCCATTGATTTTGATCTATACATGTTGTCACTTGAAGATAATAAATTTGAACATATGACAGATAAATGGGCAGAATATACTAACTGCTATTACGATGCTGAAAAAGGATACTGCTACAAACACAATGACGGCTTCTATACCCTTGATCTTGCGACTAAGCAGATGAACAAAGTATCAGATTCAGTGATTGAAGGAGGCTGGAGATCAGTTGCCAACTATTATGAGGATAACATATATGTCATTACTTTTACTAATACAAAAGACGACAGAGGTTATGATCTGTTTAGTAACAGCCAGACATTATATATATTTGACAAACAGTATACCCTTCTAGATACCTATAACGGCGAATTTACAGGAACGACTTTGGGAAATATGATTGATGATACTGGTGATTTTATTGTAATTTCCTCAAATTACAAATACCCCGCTGATTACTATATAGACAAATCAGATATCGGAAATGGTATTTCATTGATTAAGATAGGAGAATAAACTTTCTGAGCAATATTACAAGGCAGTATAATTCAGAATATACTGCCTTGTTTCTATTTAGGCAATGAGGAAAAAAACACGCAGAAATTGCAGAATCATATATTAGAAAAGCCGTTGAAAGATTCATTAATGGTCCCGGAACAAAAGTATCGATAATTACAGATGATGAAGTTAATATCATAGTTAAAGCAGTAATTGAGCATAGCAATAAACAAATGCATTCAGCTGATATGCTTGCAGAGTTATTAAAAGACATAGATAGTCCTGACAGATATCTTCATGGAATTGAAACTGATAACGCATATCTTGAAAGATACAATGAAGTCATGAAGGAACTCGGAATGGAAATGATGGTATAATAATATATATCATATTTAAAGGAGCTAGCTTATGGACTACATAAAGATCAAAAATACTAATATCACCGTATCAAAGATGGCATTAGGGACATGGGTCTTTTCAAATGATGCTACATGGGGTTCACAGGAAGACGAGTTATCAATCAAAACAACTCATGCAGCAATTGATGCAGGTATAACATTAATTGACACTGCAGCAGTTTACGGTAATGGAAAAAGCGAAGAAGTATTAGGAAAAGCATTAAAAGGAAGAAGAGATAAAGTTGTCATAGCGACAAAAACTGCAGATGCACATCCTGACAAAGAAACAATAATTAAAGCATGTGAAGATAGTTTGAAAAGACTGAATACTGACTATATTGATATATACCAGATTCACTGGCCAAGAAGAACTGTACCATTTTGTGAAACAATGGAAGGATTATTAAAGCTTTACAAAGATGGAAAAATTAGAGCAATAGGAGTAAGTAATTTCGGAGTACAGGATTTAAATGAAATAACCAAATACGGACCTATACATACTAATCAGGTGGCATATAATTTACTGTTTAGAGCAATAGATCATGATATAAGGCCATTGTGTATAGAAAAAGAAATCGGTATATTATGCTACAGTCCTCTTGCTCAGGGATTATGTACGGGAAAATACAGACATATAGACCAGATTCCTGAAAGACTAAGAAGGGTTTGGTATCTGTCTGATGAGTTTTCACATCTGCACTCTGATTTATTCAAGACCATTGATTGCATTGAGAAAATAGCTGAATCTATGAATGTATCAATGTCAGCTTTATCTATTGCTTATGACATGCACACAGAAGGCATAGCTTCCGTACTTGTCGGAGCAAGAAACTTTGACCAACTCAATCAGAATATATCTGCAGCTGAACTTAAACTTGATGATGATATCATGAACAGGCTTATAGAATGCACAGATAATCTGTTCAATATGATGGGATACAATGCCGACATGTGGAGAGCGGAATCAACGATTAAGTAACAATTTAAGAAAATTCGTTTTCGAGGTATAAACATGAAAATAGCAGTAGCAATGGATTCATATAAAGGTTGCATGAGCGCAATAACATGCTGTGACATAATAGCAAAAGCCTTAACTGACGCTATGGTTGATTGTGACATACTAAAATACCCAATGGCTGATGGTGGTGAAGGAACAGTTGACTGTCTGGTTTTCGCAACTAGAGGGCGTAAAGAGTATATTACTGTAAAAGGCGTATTCGGAAATGAAATGACAGGATATATTGGAATACTTGGCGATAACAAAACAGCTGTTATTGAATCAGCATGCGCATCAGGTATTCAGGGAATACCAAAGAATAAACTTGACCCTATGAAAGCATCATCATATGGTACCGGACAGTTGATAAGAGCAGCTTTGGAAAAGGGATATAGAAAAATCATTGTAGGTTTTGGAGGCACTGCGACTTCTGATGGTGGAATGGGTGCATTAGCTGCATTAGGCATGGTATTTTTTGATAAGAATAACACTGTATTATCTCCTTGCGGAGCGGAAATGATAAATGTCGACAGTATTGACTCAACAAGTGTTATTAAAGAATTAGAAAATGCACAAATAGAATTCGCCTGTGATGTGGAAAATGTATACCACGGCAAAGAAGGAGCAGCATATGTGTTCTCTGCTCAAAAAGGAGCTACTCCAGAACAGGTTGTTGAACTTGATGCAGGTCTAGAAAATCTTGCCAAAATCTTCAAAAAAAAGTTAAATAAGGATATTTCGAATGTTTCAGGTTCTGGTGCAGCTGGAGGATTGGTGGGTGGACTTATGACAGTATGCAAGCCGGTTATAAAAAGCGGATTTGATGTTATTTTAAGTTATACTGATTTAGAAGATACAATAAAAAATAGTGACATCATAATAACTGGGGAAGGTCGTACTGATTCACAGACTAAATATGGAAAGCTTCCTATGAGAGTCGGCATGCTTTCAAAGAAATATGGAAAACCTGTAATATGTATATCAGGCTCAGTTACAAAAGATGCTGAAGTACTAAAAGACTATGGCATCAATTCCCTATTTTCCATAAGCAGAGGCCCTATAAGTCTTGAAGACTCAATGCGTGACAGTGAAAACTTACTGTATCTTCAGACATTTAATATTGCAGGTTTGCTTGGTCTATTGTAATATATATAGGCACGGAGGTGTAGCTCAGTTGGTTAGAGCGCTTGCTTGACATGCAAGAGGTCGTTGGTTCAAGTCCAATCATCTTCACCAGATATAGATGTCTTCTGTACAATGTAACAGAAGACGTTTTTTTAATTTAATAAGAACAATAAATCATTAAAATTGCAGTGTACACTTACACAATCTATATCACGTTTGAGCATATAAGTTTATGCTATAATGATTTTATATAATTATAATTAATCTATTGGAGGAATATGATTTGAATACAATCTGTGGAATTGACTGCTCGGTATGTTCATATATAAAAATATGTGGCGGATGTATAGCCACACACGGACAGCCCTTTGGTAAAGACTGTGTAATTGCAAAGTGCTGTTATGATAAGGGACAGAACTTTTGCAGCGAATGTCCTGAAGGCTCATGCATTTTTCAGGAAAAATTAATAGAAGAATTCAATAATCTTGGTATTGCAGATATGGAAGTGGTAACAAAGTTAAATGCTCTGAAGGGTTCCTATGTTAACCTTGAGTATACGCTTCCAAGCGGCCAGACTGTAAGATTTCTTGATGATAATAAAATCTATATTGGTTACCAGCTTGAAAAAAAGAATAGTAGCAGATGCTATGGAATTGTTGCAGATGAGAAATTTCTTTTAGTATGTGAATATGGTAAAGACGGAACTGATGCAGAAATTGTAGTTTTCAAAAACAGGACCTGATATTTATTCTTGTTATTATATTTAAAAAGTCATACCTTAATACATTTAAACCCCAAAATTGCGTTTTTGATATTGGTTGCAAAATCAGACATATCATCCTATACTTATATTAATAAAACAAACAGAAATCAGGTAAAATTTATGAGACTTTTATACGATAAGGTTTATGAGCATATATGCAAAGTGGATTTCGAATCCATATGGGAAGGATTTCATGCATATCACTTTGCTCTTTATGATGATAAAAAAGTATATTTCAAAGACAAAACAATCATGTATGAAGAATGCTTTTTAGGTAACACCAGCATAAAGTATGATAATGAACAGATAGCGATATGGAAAATTGATGATTATTCAAAAGAAGATCCAATTGAACTTGCTGCAAATATGGTACATGAAATGTTTCATGCATATCAGTATGAGTTAGGTGAAAAAAGGTTTCCAAATGATATAGAAGCGCTGGATTATCCAGTTATACTGGAAAATGTTCTTTTGAAGTATGCTGAAAATCAGATGATCATAAGAGCAATGGAAGAAAAAGATAAAAAGAAGATAAAAGAGTATTTATCAACTCTTATTAAATCAAGAACCAAAAGAAAAGAATTAATTAAAGATCATATTGATTATGAGTACAGGATAGAAACTGTTGAGGGCATGGCCGAATATGCAGGGCTTTTAGCACTTAAACAGCTTGATTCTGAGAAGTATACCGATAAGATAAACAATTATTTTAATAATCTTGCTGATATAGAACACATACTTTTTGATAATAGAAGATTATCATATTTCTCTGGATCTTTGTTTTTGCTTTCTTTACATAATACAGATATATCAGTTTTTCATGACATATCAACAGAGAAAAGGACTGTTTATGAATTAATATCTGAAAGCATCCCTTCAGGTAATTTACCTGAAACTGTAAACACAGATACGATAGAAACCTCCTTAAAAACATTTCTAAAAAACAGACAGAAGTTATTTGATGAGTTCTTTGATAAATCACCTAACTGCAGAGAAGGTTCTTTCACAATATGTGGGTATGATCCAATGAACATGGTAAAGACAGAGAATCTTGTGTGGTGTAAATATTTCGTTATGCTTAAAGAAAAAGCAAAGGATAATCCTTTGCTAATAAATGGCCCTTTAGTTATTAAGGTTGATAAATCAGATACCTTTAAGGTATTAGCTTACTATACAATATAGAACTATTATACTTTTCCTTTAGCTTTCTTTTTTTGGTTTATAAGATTATTCGCTTTACACCACAAATATGTATCTTCTATAGATTGCTTCAACGAGAACTTCTTTTTATAACCAAGCTCTTTCTGAGCTTTATTGGAATTAAATTTAGAATTACTCTGAAGCGTATAAAGAGAATAGCGGGTAAACAGTGGCTTCTGTTTTCTAATTCTGTAATAAAGTTCTGCAAAAGGAGCTGTCATTTTTGCAAACCACAGAGGTAGAATGGTCTTAATTTGTTTCCGTCCTATAGCAGAGCATATCGCATCAGTTATTTTCTTTACTGGATAATACTCACCAGAAAGTATATATGTATTTCCTTTTATACCTTTTTCAGCTGCTAACACAACACCTTCTGCTACATCACGTACATCAACAAAATCATAACCTCCATTAACACAAGCTGTAAGATTTCCATTAGCACAGTCTTTTACCAGCTGAGTTGTATGACCGCCGGCATAATCTCCAGGTCCGATAATTCCTGAGGGATGAACAACTACTGCATCCAGACCTTTTTCAACACTATCTAATACTATCTTAGTAGCCATAGCTTTACTTTTACTGTATTCACCTTTTACTTTGTCAGGATTAAAATCAAGAGTCTCAATTATGGTTTCATCTTTTGGAAGTTCTCTTATAGCATGTACACTGCTTACATAAACCAATCTTTTTATCTTATACTTCAAAGCCATATCTACAATATTCTGCGTCCCTTTAACATTTACATCATGCATTAACTGGCTGTATTTAGATGAAATGGAAACTACGCCTGCTGCATGAATCATTATGAGCTGTTGATCATCATCTACTTTAAAGAAATCCTCCAAAGATGATGTTAAGCATATATCTCCTTTGTAAAAAGTAACACTCTTTCCTTTTAGTAAATCATGCTTATCCTGTCCTATATCTAAAACCCTAACTGTTTTTCCTTTAGTCAGCAGGTTGTCCACGATTGCATTTCCTAAAAACCCTAATGCTCCTGTAACCGCGTATATTTCATTCATCTGCTTTATCTCCTTTAAAACTGTTAATTTTAGTTAATTTCAGCTTTATACCTATATAATATATGACCATATTGAACTATATATGAACTAATAAACAGTTTATGATATAATCAAATCATTATTTAAGCTGTTTGATATCATATTAAGATATATCTTATTAAATACGAGGTAAACTATGGATAACCCGATAATATCACATTTAAGAAAACCGCCTAAACTTAAAGGCATTAAAAGAGCTCTTTTCATTCAACCCCATGCAGATGACAATCAGATAGGAGCTGGAGGTATGATGGCCTTGTTAGCTGAATCAGGAGCTGAAGTATATGAACTTACTGTAACTGATGACAGATTACTGGAACGTGATAAAAATGGTCCTACTACTCGTCAGTCAGAAGCTCTGCAAGCTCAGCAGTTTTTAAATGTGAAGAATGCAGGTTTTTTAGGGTTTTGCGATAAAACACAGGAACCAGTTGAAAAGATATCACAAGCTATACTCCCGATTATAAGGAAAATAAAACCTGATGCCGTATTTACCCCTGACCCCAATCTTGCCACAGAATGTCATAGCGATCATATAAAAACAGGTACAGCAGTAAAATACGCAGTACTTGATGCAATGTGCGATTTCTATCCCTATTCAGAAGATGGAAAGGCTCGGCATGAAATATGGACTACACCTATTCTGGCTTTCTATTATACAGACAAGCCAAACCGAAAAGTGGATATATCAAAATACATTGATAAAAAACTGGATTCAGTAAAATGTCACAAATCTCAGGTTGACAATAATCTTTTAATGTTCGTAAAAGAGCTCGCCAAGATTGCTGCAAAAGGCACAAAATACAAGTATGCAGAACAGTACAGAGCATTGTCCACACTGCAGACTCACTGCTTCAATATTTCGCTAGATGCTGATGATGATTAGATTTTCAGTCCAAACATGACATTCAGTATATCTACACATCTTTTCTTAAGAT
>JAQVAJ010000028.1 GCA_028690885.1 Clostridia bacterium | reverse complement strand
CATGAACACCTAAGTCTATTAATGGCCCACCTCCAGAATAACTAATATCTTTAAACCATCCGCCAGGACATCCATTTCGTCTGAGATATGTTGCTTTAGCATAATAAATATCGCCTAAAGATCCGTTATCTATAAAATTTTTCAATATTTCTGCATCATTACCAAATCTTCTGACAAACCCCATCATTAAAAGCTTGTTGTTTTCTTCTGCAGTTTTTTGCATTTCAATTGCTTCTAAGCTATTAATTGCCATAGGTTTCTCGCAGATTACATTTGCTTTGCTATTTAAAGCAGCAATAACAGCATTTTTATGTTCGCTATTCCAAGTACATACGCTTACTGCATCCAATTTGTGATTGGCTAGCATTTCTTTATAATCAGTGTAATATGAATTTATGCTATATTTTTCAGCATAACTTTTAACTTTATTTTCATCAATATCACAAATAGCAGCAACTTCACATTTATCACTTAATCTATTATATCCGGACATATGGTATGTGCTGATATTGCCTGTCCCGATAATACCTACTTTTATCTTCTGATCCATAAATCACCTCAGGAAATTTTTAATATAAATGAAGTTTAACACAGCACATATGTTATGTCAAAGACATCGTTTTTACAAAATTATGAACTTCTATCTTGTTATTACAACCTCATATTTTTAAATAGTGAAATACTTTTTGATTGCATTATGTCGATATGATATAATCTTTTGAGAATATTCACTAAGAGGAGTTAAGTTTTTTATGAAACTTGGAATAGTAGGACTGCCTAATGTTGGTAAAAGCACAATATTTAATGTAATGACTCATAACAAAGCACAAACAAACAATTATATGTTTTCTACGCTTGAGCCGAATGTAGGTATTGTTGAGGTTCCTGATAAAAGGGTTGATTTTCTTTCACAACTTTATGATACCGATAAGACTACATATGCTACTATTGAATTTGTTGACATACCAGGCTTAGTAAGAGGCTCAAATAAAGGTGAAGGAGTAGGTAATAAATTTCTCTCAAGCATTCAACAGGTTGATGCTCTTTGCCATGTAGTACGTTGTTTTGATGATGACGATCTTATGCATGTTGATGGATCAGTTGATCCTGTAAGAGATGTTGAAACTATTAATCTTGAACTCATTTTCTCCGACATAGAAATGATTGAACGCAGAATAGAAAGAACGAAAAAGGCATCAAAGTCGGGAGATAAATCATATCTTCCAATATTAAAATTCTATGAAGATTTAAATGAGCATCTTCTTGAAGGTAAAATGGCGAAATCCTTTCATGTCGAAAATGCAGAACAAGAAGCTTTACTTAATGAATTATTCTTGATAACTGTAAAACCAGTTCTTTATGTAGCTAATGTTGATGAAGATGGATTATCTACTGATAATGATTATACAAAAGCACTTGAAGATCTGGCAGAGCACGAAGGAAGCGAAGTTATAAAAGTATGCGCTAAATTTGAGGAAGACTTATCCTCTTTGACTAAAGAAGAGAGAGAAGAATTTCTGTCTGATATGGGAATAAATGAAACAGGTCTTGAGAGACTTATTAAAAAGAGCTATAAACTCCTTGATCTTATGAGTTTTTTAACAGCAGGCAAAAAAGAAGTTAGGGCTTGGACCATTAAGAATAACACTACTGCTCCAAAAGCTGCAGGAAAAATTCACTCCGATTTTGAAAGAGGTTTTATTAGAGCTGAAGTATTTTCATATGATGATATAAAAAGATTAGGCTCATATAATGCAGTAAAGGAAAAAGGCCTAGTAAGAAGCGAAGGTAAATCATATATTTTTAAGGAAGGAGACATAGTGCTTTTCAGGTTTAATGTTTAAATGAATATTGTAGGAATTATTTGTGAATATAATCCATTACACAATGGTCATAAACATCAGATTGATGAAATCAAGGCATTATTTAAAAATGATGCCTTAATTGTCTGCCTGTTAAGTTCAAATTATGTTCAAAGAGGAGAACCAGCTCTTGTTGATAAATATGCTAGAGCAGATATGGCTATTGAAAGTGGAGCTGATATGGTACTAGAGTACCCTACCCTTTTTTGCTGTACAAGCGCTGAAGCTTACGCACAAAATGCTATTTATTTATTAAATAGCATCGGTATTATAGATTATATAAGCTATGGGTCAAAATCGGTAGATTCTAATAATGTTAAATCGATATCTTCTATTCTTGCTAATGAACCATCTCAATACAAAATAATGTTAAAAGATGAGTTATCAAGAGGACTTTCTTTCCCAAAAGCAAGAGAAAACGCTCTTTCTGAATATCTTGAAAATAAGGGTTACAACATAAATTCATACAGGCAGACCCTACAATCATCAAATGATATCTTAGCAATTGAATATGAAAAAGCATTAATTCGTCAGAAATCACAAATTAAGACGATACCCATAAAAAGAGTTGGTTCTGATTATAATGATGATTCTTTATGTGACACCTTTTCCAGTGCTACAGCTATAAGAAAGACATTATCTGAAAATAATGGATATTTGACAAAAATTTCTGAGCAAATACCAATAACTACAAAGCGAATCCTAAAAGAATATAAAAAATATAAATGTTTTGCAAATATAGAATTATTTAAAGACATAATTTCCTATTCTATAATGGAAAAAGATGCTAATGAATTATGCCTTTATCCTCTTGTTAATGAAGGAATTGAAAATTTACTGCAAAAATATGTTACCAGCAGTTCTTCAATTAGCACTTTTATTGACTCATGTGTAACTAAAAGATATCCTTCAACAAGAATTCAACGCTTACTCATGCATATAATGCTAGGTGCAAACAAGGGTTTATATTCTAAATACAAAAAACCAGAATATATAAGGGTTTTAGCATCTAAGAATAAAAATCTGATTTCATTATTATCTAATACTTCAAATCTACCTGTAGTGACCTCTTTAAAAAAATCTTATGACAGTTTTGATTTAAATAAAAAAGGACTTATTGAATTTGAAAATAAAGCATGTGACATATATAATCATGTCGTACTTAAAGATAAAAATAATTACAAAAGTGAATTTTCTATAAAAACAAAGATTTAACATAAAAAAATAAAAGGATGAATAATCATCCTTTTTAATTAGCTAAATATGTTACAGTTAAATTTAGTTCAATACTGTTTTCGCAGCTTGTTCTGCAGCGCTTGCAGCATCAGGAGTATATAAATCAGCTCCTATTGAATTCTTATATGATTCGTTAACTGGAGCTCCACCTACCATAATGGTCAATTTATCTCTAACGCCTTTTTCAGTAGCTACTTTTACAACATTAGCCATCTCGCCCATTGTTGTTGTGAGAAGAGCTGAACAAGCAATTATACTTGCATTATTATCAATAGCACCCTGAACAAACTGTTCAGCAGAAACATTGACGCCCAAATCAATAACTTCAAACCCTTTTCCTTCCATCATCATCTTAACAAGGTTTTTGCCTATATCATGCAAATCACCTAATACTGTTCCGATTACAACTCGGCCAATTGATTCCACACCTGCTTCAGCAAGTAATGGTTTAATCAGTGCTGTACCAGCATTCATTGCTCTTGCTGCAACTAAAACATCAGGAACGTACAGTTCGTTATTTTTGAATTTCTCGCCGACTATATCCATTCCTGCAAGTAATCCTTTGTTCAAGATATCCTTAACAGAAAGCTTTTCATCTATAGCCTGCTGCACTAATGCTTCAACATCTTTCTTGCGGCCTTTCTGTAGTGCCATCGAAATATCATCAAAAATCATATTTTTACCCTCCAATAACTTTCAAATTAGTATCTATTAAACCAAATAATACAAAATATTGCAACATCAATTTTGATTATTTAAGAATAAATTTAAAATATTTCTTTTTTCCCTTCCTTAATAAAAGCTCGTTATCCTCAAAATTCCCTTTAGTAATAAGAAACTTAAAGTCTTCTATAACCTCATTATTCAATAAAACGCATTTATCTTGAATAAGTCTTCTTCCTTCGCTGTTTGATTTTATGAAATTTGCTGATTCAAGTGCTTGCAATACATCAAACCCATCTTCCAACATCTTTTCTGTTACAAGCATAGAAGGCATATCATCAGCTTGTCCTATATTTGAGAATAATGCTCTGGAAGAATCTTGAGCAGCAGAAGCCTTTTGCTCTCCATGGACAATCTTAGTTACTTCATAAGCCAAAACTTCTTTTGCTTTGTTTATTTCTTTGTCTTTAAGAGCAGAAAGCTCTTCTATCTGATTCATTGGTACAAATGTAAGAAGTTTAATACATTTTATAACTTCAGCATCATCAATATTTCTCCAATACTGATAGAAATCAAAAGGCGATGTTTTTTCTTCATCAAGCCATATAGCGCCTTTTTCAGTCTTCCCCATTTTCTTGCCTTCATTTGTAGTTAGAAGATTAAAGGTCATTCCAAATGCCTCATCTGAATCCTTTCTCCTTATTAAATCTACTCCTTGAATGATGTTGCTCCATTGATCGTCTCCACCAAGCTGAAGTTTACAACCGTATTTTCTTTTTAACAACAGAAAATCATAACTTTGCATTAACATATAATTAAACTCAATAAAAGATAAACCTTTTTCCATTCTGGATTTGAAGCATTCTGCAGTAAGCATCCTGTTAACAGAAAAATGCATTCCGATTTCTCTTAAAAATGGAATATATTCAAGTTTTGATAACCATTCATAATTGTCAACCATAATTGCATTATCATCAGAAAAATCAATAAATTTTGACATCTGTTTTTTAAAGCAATTTGCATTATAATCAATTTCTTCTCTAGTCATAATTCTTCTCATGTCAGTTTTTCCTGTTGGGTCACCGACCATAGCGGTACCTCCACCTAATAATGCTATTGGTTTGTGACCTGCTTTTTGAAGATGACTCATTACTATTAGCTGAAGAAAATGTCCTACATGAAGGCTATCAGCAGTAGGGTCAAATCCTATATAAAATGTTACTTTTTCATTATTTAGCAGATGCTTTATTTTCTGCACATCAGTCGACTGGGCAATAAATCCTCTTTGTTCTAAAATGTCATATACTTTCATTAACTACACCTCTATTATTACCGGTAATACAACCGGATTTCGTTTGGTTTCCTGATACAGATAACTGCGTAAACGTTTTTTGATAATGTTATGCAGATCACTTATATGTAAAGTTGATTTTTGATATTTATCAAAATCCTCTTTCAACATTATCTTTATCATTCTCATCAAATCATCTGATTCTTTTTCGTACATAAATCCCTTTGCAGTAATTATAGGTTCTGCTTTTAAGTATCTTGTTGTTTTGTCAATAACTGCGGAAATATTCAATATACCATCTTGTGCTAATATCATTCTTTCCTTAAGTACATCATCTCCTAAATCGCCAACACCAGACCCATCAATGAAAGAAGCTCCTACTGTTATCTTTTCATCTACTGTAATTTTACTAGAAGATACTTTCATTACATCTCCATTTTCAAGTAAAAAGATATTTTTCTCATTGATTCCCATATCCATGGCAATCATTGCATTGCTCTCCATATGCATAAATTCGCCATGCACAGGCATATAGTACTTAGGACGAACAAGAGTAATTAAAAGCCTCAATTCCTGCTTATAGGCGTGTCCTGAAGCGTGTACATCACTTAACGACTGGTAAATAACATTTGCTCCTCTTCTAAAAAGTTCATTTATTACTCTATATAAGAATTTCTCATTACCTGGTATAACAGATGCAGATCTAATAACTAAATCATTTTTGTCAATGCTTATCTTCTGGTGTCGCTTGAATGCTATCTTAGAAAGTGCGGAATTGGTTTCACCTTGGGATCCTGTTACTATTAAAAGCAGATCTTTTGATTTATAATTCTTTATTTCAAATTCTTCAATTAAAATACCCTTTTTAACTTTTATGTACCCTAATTCAATAGATTTTTTAATGTTGTTTCTCATGCTGTAACCAAATATACAAACCTTTTTACGATACTTCTCAGCTAGATTTAACACTTGTTGTATTCTGTTGATGTTTGAAGCAAAAGATGCAATAATTATCCTTGAAGATGATCTTCCAATTAAATTATCAAGTGACTCTCCAACAGCTTTCTCACTCATGCTATGACCTTCTTTTGTTGCATTTGTACTATCAGCAAGCATCAATAAAACATTCCTATTTCCAACTTCGGAAAATCTATTTAAGTCAGCAACTCTTTCATTAACTGGATTGAAATCAATCTTAAAATCTGCAGTGTGAAGTATTATTCCTACAGGTGTAGTTAAAACAACTGCATATGTATCTGGAATACTATGATTTACTGGTATAAATTCAGCTTTAAAACATCCAATTGATACTTTTGAGTTTGAATCAACAACATTGAGTTTAGCAATGCTCAATAATCCCATTTCATTTAATTTAGATTCAAGCAATCCTAAAGCAAGTTTTGCTCCATATACCGGAACATTAACCTCTTTTAACAAATAACCCACTGCACCAATATGATCTTCATGACCATGAGTAATAACAATACCTCTGATTTTGTGTTTGTTTTTTATTAAGTAAGACATATCTGGTATTACAATATCAACACCGGGCATATCCTCTTGTGGAAATGTTATACCGCAATCAAGTATCAAAATGTCATTTTTGTACTCAAAAACAGTAAGATTCTTCCCAATTTCATTTAATCCGCCAAGCGGAATTATTCTTAAAGTTGTAATTTCGTTTTTACCTTTCTGTTATCTTTGTTCTTATTTGCGCATATACATTTGGTGACAGATATTCAAACTGATCAAAATCTGTGAGATATAAGTCACCTGTCATTGTATTGTAATCCGTATTAATTCTGAACATTACCATATTATCCTGATAATTCCATACTTCATTAACATCATTTACTAATTTGACTGATTCTTTTCCTTCATGAAGGTCATAATAATATACTGCACCTGCACCAATTGAAGTCTCTTTATAGTAGTAAATGTATCTTCCTCCTTCAGTTATATCAAAAGAATTTACACCTTCTCTCTCAATAGTCTTTTTAGTATTATCTGAAGATAAAATTACTAATCTGCCTTCAGCATTATATACCAGATAATCTTCATCTGTTGTCAATTTAATTTTGTTAATAATGTACTTCTCTTCGCACATATACTCAATAACATTTCCAGTAGATCTAATTGAATATCTGTATAAAAGACTGCTTGTTTTGCTTATGTATGATTTAAATACAAAAACTGTTTTATAGTCATCAGAAAATGTAACAAAGTCTAGCTTTAGTTCTTCATCAGAACCAACAGAAACTTCTTTATCTATCAGTATATGTTTCCCATCCCTGTAGGTATATAAATGAGCTGTATTATCGTCAATATTGTATTGTTTAAAATAGAAATTTGCATCAATATACTCATTATCCACATATCCGATAACATTTCTTGGAACAAATCCAAATACATAATCTGAGACAATTGTCTTTTCATTAGTTAATAAATTGTAGTGATAATATGTTCCGCCAAATCCCATTTCATCATATTTGTCGATATGGTCAACTATTCCATCAATATATATCATTTGAGAAAAGTCATATGAAACTAGAAGCTGTGCACAGCTTTTTGCTACAAGCTCATTGTTGCCATCATCATACATATACATATCAAATGTAGGATATACTTTTATCTTATCATTATTTACTTCTGTTTCATTTGTCTGTTCTTCGTCTTGTGTCATAACGACATAATTAACGATAGCATATATTATCTTTTTACCGTCCTTGTTTATCAATGGATAATTTAAATCCGCATTACCTGTTGATACTGAAGCTTCCATATTATATACATTGTCAGATACAAGAACAGTTTTTCCATCTTCATATCTGTATAAGGAATATGTTGGTTCTCCGTTTTCAACATAACTTTTTGCATAATCGTCAAGAAATACGCAAACTTTACCATCATTACTCAAAGAAAAAATGTCTGTATCTACATCTTCTTTAATTAAAACAGATTCTTTTGTTATTAAATCAAATTTATATAAATCGTTGATTAGAGTTTTATTATCATCACTTACCCTATACTTTTTATATATAACAGTATTAAAATCATCATTTACTACATAATAAAAACTGGCTTCATCAGAGATTTTAATGTTGCTAGTTCCATCAAAGAGCCTTAATGTACCAATAAGCCTTGATTGAGAAAACTCATCGTTGTTTATAAGATGAAGTTCATCTACATACATTATTTTCTCTTCATCATTACTCATCAGAATTCCATTATGAGCTTCTAAACCTAGCTGCTGATCTTTATAATCCTTGAATAAAGTGGATGTCAGAACTATAGGTTCTTCATCATGTTTTACAAGGGATATCGAATTATCTCCGATAACATACACAGTATTATCAAAAGGAATATCTCCTTTTAGTTTTCGATTAGCATCGAAAATAAGTACTACTGCCATTATTAAAACTAGCGTTGCAAGGCCAAGATAAAATCCATTCTTTTTAAGGAAAGTTTTAAATTTATCAGCTTTTATTTTTTTATCTGTACTTTCAACATTAATTATATCTTCTTTTTCTGAACTTAATGATTGTTCATCAACTAAAGACTTATCTGTATCTTTGTTTTTATTCATATTAACTCCTAATACTTTTTAGATAATGGATTCTGTTTATGAGCTTCTTCAATTACTTTAATCTGTTTTAATACTTGTAAAGGAGTAACTTCAAGTTCACTTCCATTAACTATATGGTTATATAGCATTTCATAAAATCTTTTTGTCATGCTAAAAAATGTTCCGTACTCCTCGCCTTTGTCATCCCAGTGCATTTCATGCCAGTTTAATGATTCAGAACAGTAAGCTGGTGTGTCAGAATCTGGTTTATCGAAAGATATCTTCAATGTCTGATTTTCACATTCATCCTCTTTGAAATATTTCCAGTCTATCTCAGTCATACTTCCGTTTAGCGCTCCTCTTGTTGCCTGTATATTATAGGTAAAGGGTTTGTATCCCTGGCAAGATGAAATTTCCAGGTCTATAACAGGTTTATTGTCCCCATAAAGTAAAACTTTAACATAATCTTCAGCATCACCGAATGTATTTGCTCTGTTCATGAATGCTTTAACTTTAGGTTCTCCATCACCAAAAAGCTGCAATGCTTGATCCAATGGATGTGGTCCTGTATTGTAAAGATTGCCTCCATTATATGATTGTAATGTCTGCCAATCCCATCTTCTGGCAAATCCTGAAAAATCAATACTTATCTGAATTATATCACCTAAAACTTTTGATTTTATAATCTCCTGGACTTTCAGAAAATATGATGCATATCTTGAATTTTGAAATACTGCAAGCATCCTATTATTCTTTTTTGCTGTATCAATAAGATCATTTACCTCATTTGCAGTTTTACAGAAGGGTTTTTCACTTAATACATTAAATCCATGTTCAAGAAGATCCTTTGATATGCTATAGTGCATATGGCTATAAGATGCATTTACTACAAAATCAATTTCTTGTGTAGTGCTGAATAGGTCTTGGTAATTTTCAAATACTAATACATCATCACCATATCTTTGTTTTGCAAGATTTCTTCTTTTTTCAATCAAGTCTACAACAGCTACTACCTTGAATTTTTCTGGTTGCTTTAAAAAGAATGAACCGTGAATTGAATATCCGCTTCTTCCTTGTCCTATTATCGCTATTTTTAATTGTTTCATAATACCTTCCTTCTTTGTGCCAAGTCAAAGTTTATATTACAATATTTAATCGTAAAATTCAACAAATTATAATGTTTCATAAGATGATTAAGCTATATTTTCATAAATATCGTATATATAATCTAAGCTATACTCTTTTTATACAAATATTTAAACTGATACCGTTAATATCCCATTGTGTAGAATAATATGAATCATCC
>JAQVAJ010000027.1 GCA_028690885.1 Clostridia bacterium | reverse complement strand
TACCAGTGCGTCAACGCTTACCCCGCATTGACGCACTGGTATTCTCCAAAGCCTGCTGATTGTCCTTCTATTTTTCTTAATTTATTAAGTTAATAAATTATTTTTCCCAAAACTCTTTACACTAACTCGAACCATTTTAAAGATTTTAGATAAACATCGTATGAATATAGCGATAATCTAACAATATGGTATTATTTGATGTTGTAATATTCATTTTTTTGTGCAATTTTATATCTTGAATTCTCCTGGCGTAGAACCAGTTACAGCTTTGAACTGGCGTATGAAATGATACACACTGTTATACCCAAGCGCTTCTGCTGCTTCATTAACAGAGTATCCCTGACTTGACAGCAGATTTTTTGCTTTTTCAATACGTGCGAATATAAGATCCCTGTTAGGCGTTATCTTGTAAACACCTTTGTAAACAGTATAAAAACGTGACTCACTCAGTCCAGCCATTTTAGCCATTTTCGATACCGGCCAGTCTTCCATCGGGAAAAAAAACATCTGTCGTCTTACCTGCTCAACTTTATGCAAAAGATTCTTTTTAATACTTATCCCTGACATATTGTCTTTTGATGATCTGGCCATCAATATGAATATCTGACGTATGTATAAATCACATAGTTCTTCGGAAAACCCGACATCTGTAAAAAACTCCGACTCCATTTTTCTCACTGTATTTGTAATCTCTAAGCTGTCGGAAGGATAATACACTTTGTCCGGTTCTATACCATATGTATTCATAATCACAGGAATACTTTCATTGGTGATTTTGCTGTTATAAGTATCTTTTGTAAAATGAAACCAGTCATGAACAAGCTTCTGTTCCGATTTGAACCACTGTGGCTTGTTTGCAGAAACCACAATACATGCATGAGGTTTTGTTCTAATAACTTCATTATTGGATAATAAGTCAACCGAATTGAAGTAATGAATAAATATAAATTCCTCTGGTCCATGTGGCCTATCCAGTATAAATCCTGCTTTTTCCGGCCATTCATGCCTAATACTTTGAATTATCATAAAATTACCTTTCACTATATATAATATCAATACAGTAGGATATGTCAACTTTATCAAGTATTATGCATTGAATCAGTCTGTTATCAGTTATAAACTGAAAACATATTATACAAGGAGCAAATAAAAATGACTAAAATACCTCGTCCTGAACACCCAAGACCCCAGATGTACAGAGAATCATGGATTAATTTAAACGGAGAATGGCAATTTGAAATCGACCACGGTAAAAGCGGAAGAGACAGAGGCCTTTATAAAAATACAGAACTTAACTCCTCCATCATAGTTCCTTTCTGTCCTGAAAGCGAATTGTCCGGAATCAATAACAAGGATTTCATGGAATGCGTATGGTATAAACGTAAAGTTGA
Source organism: Clostridia bacterium (assembly GCA_028690885.1). GTDB lineage: Bacteria > Bacillota > Clostridia > DUPQ01 > DUPQ01 > DUPQ01. Next base: position 8,587 of record JAQVAJ010000027.1, on the reverse strand, counting down.
TATAAAAAACGACTGGTTGAAGGATGGAAGAAGAACCATACTTCATATAGATGCATGCGATTATCATACAGAAGTCTGGATTAATGGTGATTCAGTCGGAACTCATATCGGTGGATATAGCTCATTTAGCTTTGATATAACAGAAAAACTTATAAAAGGAGATAATACAGTAACTGTATGTGCAACAGATCTATTAAGAACTGGTGAGCAGCCCGGCGGAAAACAATGCAGAGAGTTTTTCTCCAGAGGGTGCAGTTACACAAGAACTACTGGAATATGGCAGACTGTATGGCTGGAGAATGTTGCATCTTCCAGTATTAAGTCATTCAAATGCACTCCTGATATATACTCATCAAGTATATATTTTGATGTTTTATGCAGAAATGCAAATGGTAAAAAGGTAAAAGCAACTGCATATTTCGCAGGAAAAGAAGTCGGGTCTTGCGAGGCTCAAATTGAAGGAAAACATGCGCGTTTCAATATGGAATTAAAAGAACTTCATTTATGGTCTTGTGAAACACCAAACCTGTATGATTTGGTGCTTGAACTGGATAACGATAAAATGTCTGGTTACTTTGGCATGAGAAGCACACATTATCATGGAAACAAGTTTTATTTAAATAATCAGGTTGTTTTCCAAAGATTAATCCTTGACCAGGGCTTTTATCCGGATGGAATATATACTGCTCCAACTGACCAAGAACTGATTAATGATATAAAAAGGTCAATGGATATGGGATTCAACGGAGCAAGACTTCATCAGAAAGTATTTGAACCAAGATTTCTTTACCACTGTGATGTACTTGGTTATCTTGTATGGGAAGAACATGCAAACTGGGAACTGAATATATCAAAAGACAAGGCCTGGGAGAGATTTGTTCCTGAATGGCTGGAGATAATGGAAAGAGACTATAATCACCCTTCAATAATAGGATGGTGTGCTTTTAACGAAACTCAAAAAGACCAGAATGTAAATTTAGTTAAGTATGTTGCTGATATGACTAGAGCTTTTGATTCCACAAGACCAGTTATAGATACCTCTGGATGGGTTCATATAGATGGAGCATCTGATTTAAGAGACAAACATGATTACGATCAGAACCCTGTAACCTTCAAAGAAAGATACGACCAGATAGGCCAACAGAAAAAGAACTATGACGGTTATGTAGATGACTTCTGCGCACCTGTATTCATTTCAGAATATGGTGGAATATGGTGGTCAGAAACTGATACATCAGGCTGGGGATATGGACAGCGTCCAAATAGCCTTGATGAAGTTATTGAAAGATACAGAGGATTAACTGAAGTGTTATTAAATAACCCCAATATCGGTGCATTCTGCTATACACAGCTTACAGATGTTGAGCAGGAACAGAATGGATTGTATACATACGACAGAAAGCCTAAGATGGATCCTGCGATAATAAAAGAAATAAACAAACAAAAGGCAGCTGTTGAGAAATAAATTATAGCCAGTATGCAAATGTTCTGTAAGTACTGTTGTAAATATTTAGAAAAATGGTGTTGTTCATATGAGCAGCACCGTTTTCTAATCATATTAACTTTTTGAACGAACTAGTATTTCATTCCGTAATATATGACACACTGACAAATCCCAAGCCCACATGTATTGCAAGCACTGGTCCTGATTTTCTAAGCTTTATTGGAAGATACGGAGCTTTGGTCTTTAGAGCATTGTACACTCCTATAGCAGTATCAGTATTTTCTATGTAGTTAATAACTGCTTCTTTGGTATTATCAGGCATCTTGTCTGACAGCTTCCTTATAACATCCATTGTTCCTCTTGCCATATCTTCTGATACTATGGTTCCATCTTTAAGCGAATCATGTCATTGACAGAATAAAATGTGCTTATTTTACTGTTTAGCCTAAACTTTTATGAACACAAAAAACTAAATAGTCGCCTTTATGCTCTTCATCTATATATTTTCTATTATACCCAGTGTATGAAAGATAAGCATTATCAGGAATATAATAGCTAGTTTTATTGTATTAGCTTGCCATCTTTCAACTGTAGAACCTCATCAGCAACAGATGCTATATCCAAATCATGTGTTACCACTATCACACAGTAGCCTTCGCTATGTGCCAAGGATTTAAGTATTGAAACAATATTATCACCGTTTTCGGTATCTAGATTACCAGTGGGTTCATCGGCAAGAAGTATAGTAGCTCCTGTCACTAATGCACGAGCTATTGCCACTCTTTGTTGTTCTCCTCCCGAAAGCATTGATGGATATCTTTTATGGTATGATTCATCTAATCCAGTCATAGCAAGTTTTTCTACAGCAAGGTGTCTTATATCCTTTTTCTTCTGCCCCTTTAATTGAAGAGGGTACATAACATTTTCTAGCACAGTCAACAGAGGAAACAGATTAAAGTCCTGATAGATAAGGGATACATTATCTCTTCTGTATTTATCCATATTCATATCCTTCAAGTCTTCTCCCATATATTTTATGATACCTCCTGAAGGAGTATCTAACCCTACCATAAGTGACAGCAGTGTGGTTTTTCCCGACCCTGATTTACCAGTAATTGCATAAAAGAGGCCTTTTTTAAAGTCGTAATCAAAACTGTTTACAGCTTTTACACTCTGATACTTATTTCTGTACTCATAATTTACATTATCTAATTGCAATATATTAGTGTCGTTCATTTTTCGGCTCTCCTTATTCATTTGCTTTCATTATCTTCATTACTTTTACCCTAGCAATACTTATCGCTTCAATAACCGCTCCTAGCATATAGCAGGCAGTAAAAATCAATATCTTATTGATCTGTGATCCACTCAAATTCCCATATGCAAAGTATGCAGCTATACTGCCTATACCCGTTCCAACCATGCATAGGATGAATTGCTCCATAAAACTTTCAAAAAACACATAGAATCCCGATGCTCCAAGGCTTCTCATTACAGCAAATTCCGCTTTTCTATTTCTTATTGATAACATGCTGATTATAAACCCAATTGCAATGGAAAAAGAAAATATGAAGGGTTCTACTATCTTAAGCTTTTTGATGTCTGCTTTTATCGGATCTATAACTTCTTCAAGATTACCTTTAGGTATTATAAAGGAATATTCATAAAATAGTTTTAATTCATTATAACCGCTTGGGGTAACACCAGCCATTGACGGTGCAATAAAATATTTTAGTAAATAGTTTTCTATTTCCGTTACTTTCTGCGCATCAATAATTCTGCATTCAAGTCTATATATATTATTCTTAGTACTTGCAAGATGCTGGTCATAGTTTAGGTAAGGACAGAAAATAAAGTTCGCCTCTTCTTCGTCGTAACCTACTTCTTGTGGTACATAGGTTCCTACTACTTTATATATCAAGGGCTCTATATCAGGGCCTTGTTTGATACACACATTACCACCTATCTGTGATACATTCTGGGGAACTATGCATACACTCTCGTCACCCATAAATATATCCTTAGAATATCCCTCTGCCATTTCCACTGTAACGCCAAATTCATATTGTTCTGGAATATATGTAATACCAACAACATTTAGAGTATCAATAAAGGTATCATCCTGTAAGTAAACATCGGCGCTTTCTTCTCCGTTACTTCTTATCACAACTTCATCTATCAAACCCCATAGCTTACTATCCTCTTGCATAAAAATGCTTGCATATTTGTTATTAATTTCTAAATCTTCTTTATTCTCGGCAAATTTATCCAATACAACTATATTAACCTTATACTGCTCATACATGTCTAAAAGAAGATTTCCTTGTTTTTGTATGGTGTAGTCCATTACACAAATCAATATAGCAAAGGTTGCAACGCAAATCACAACTGCGATGCTTTTAAATATCTTTCTTATAAGAGTATTAAACGTGTATGATAAGCTATGTAAAAATATTCTTATAAATTTCATTGTTTTTTGCCTTTCCTCATCATTACCATTACATTTTGTCTTACTTGAATAGACAAGACAATAGCAAAAGCTCCGATTATTGTTAGAAACTGTGTAATTGCCGCAACAACTACAGCGCCTTTTGAACTTTCAATGACATTTTTTAAGATGCTAGCTGCATTACTACCCTTTGCCATATCAGCATAAGCAATGTCAGTAACAATATTGTATACATATAACCCTGCTATGATACATATCACTAAAGCCATAAATGAAAGAATGAATACAGTAAACAACTGTGTCATATACGCTCTACCTTTAGGAGAACCTAGTGATCTCATTATGGCAATATCTTTCCTGCTTTTAGAGTTACATGTCACTATAAATACAACCACTACGGTCATCCATACACCTATAGATATTAAAGCCACAAGCAAGGATATTTGGCTATACTCATCAAGTGTCTTACTTACCTTTGAATATCCTTGGTCGAAATAACGAAAAATGCCTCCATAACCCGCTTGTTCCATATCTGCTTCAAAATGTTCTGCATAACCGTTTTTGATTACCACGGAAAATGACCCTGGCACACTTGTCCTTAATAAATCAGTATATATAAGCTTATCTGTATACCTTTTTAAGGTTAGTACTGTAGGCTCAGTATTGAAACTCCCTTCAATGGATTCAGAGGGTGCAAACATAGTATTATTGATAAAATTGAACTCATTTTTATCTCCTCTGTTATCCACTAAATATGTACCTACAATCTCATATTCAACCTCTTTATAAAATCCTTTATCTACATCAAACCCCTTTGAAAGCCATATGTCAACTGTGTCTTTACCTTGAATTGTTTGCCAACCGGTTTCTCTATTTGCTTTACTGATAATATGGGATACTATCTTGAAATTGTTTTCATAGACATTAAGTTTTAATTTATCACCCACTTTAATATTATTCATTGAAGAAAACTGAGTGCTTACTATACAGACATTTGCACCACTACTACATTCTTCTTTGGTTATGTTTCGTCCTTGTATTATATAAGCATCACCATTATTAAACATATATATGCTATTGATATTATTGGTCAATACAATTTCAACTGAATGCTGTGTTACATAACATTGCTCAACCCTGTCTGACCAAAGACCATTATCCTGTTCAAGAAAATCCTCTGCTGTGGTTTCTATTCTTTGCATCATATATAAAGAATCGTCAGTAAGTTTGAAGTAAGGTTTGTCATCCGGCATTTCACTGAATTCTTCTTTCATAGTGGCAGGATCATAAAAGATTATTTCTTCATATTTATGATAGTCATAAGCCCATTTATCGACTGTTGCACTGAGATAATCATTATTTGGATTGAGTCCATCCACATATGCATAGATTATATATTTTTCTCCTACCTTAAATGGCTTTTGATTATCTGATGTTATATAAATTCCATTAATCTCCATGATTTCCGGAGTATAGACATTAGTTATATACTTTGGGATTATATTCAGATCATCATAATCTATCCTTATCAATGCAGTATAGTTAATGGAATTCTTTGAAAACTCTATACTTTCGCATATCCCCGTTACAATAGACATGGCATAAGGATATTTTTCCTTTTCATTTCTCATACTATTGTCTGGCGAGATGTTTTCGTTAAAACCCATAACAAATTCTCGTCTATCTGTTGATAAAGCATATATTGACTCTGAAGCACTATTTTTTACCTTTAAAAGCATACTGTAGTCGTATAGGGGTGGATCTGCCTTAACGTAACTTTGCTCGGTAAAATTCATTTCGCTAAATACACCTATTGTAGTAAATGCATTTCTGACTTCCTTTATGCTTTCAGTTGAGTATTTCCATATTGCTATACTCACACACAAGGATGTTGCCGCTAATGATAATAATAAAATATATATTATGCTTCTAACAGGCGCTCTGTAAATTGATTTGACTGAATAACCCATAAACACCTCCAAGTTTTTCTTAATCCCCCGATTAAAATATATCGGGGGGAGATCTAACAGCTCTTCTTAATCAGTTGCTTTGGTTCTGTCATAACAGAACTCATATTCGACAGAAAAATCATTTTCTCTGCCTTCAAATTTCTCTAACTTAGTCTTATCGGCAAAGAACCTTTCCAAATAATTTATAAAAGGTGTAATATCCATATCTTTTTTTGTCTCTATTACGATGGAATCCAAATAGTCATCTTTATGCTCTTCATTCATATATTTCTCATTATACCCGGAGTATGAAAGATAAACTGTATCAGAATCATCCGTTGTTTTATATTCACCGATTATTATAAATCCAGTATAAATAAGTACATCCCGCTCTCTGCATTTTGATAATACAACGACATCCACAGCATCTTTAAAACCCTCTTTCAAAACTTCGGTAAACTTTGCGGGAATAATAGCTGTTCCTTTAACTTGCCCATCTATCTTCAATGATATAAGATCCTCGCAAGTATAGTCTCCATAGAAAGTGATTTCGCTATCGCTCTTTTGGTTTTTTATTTCATTAACACTGGTTATTGCTTGATAATACTCAGGGGTTTCTATAAAAGGGTTTATTTTATAATCATAATAATTACTCCACCCCAATTGAATATCATACTCTCTGGAAAATATTTTTTCGGAACTTATACTTATGCCAGTTATATACTTTTTATATGTCTCATACTCTTTAATCAGTTCGTCTGCATATATATGTGGAATCTTCAAGTTTTCATTTCCATCAATCCTGGATATAGTGATGATGTTAAGTTCATTGTTGTAAACCGATGGAGAGTTTGTATCCGGGCTAGAAGTGGGATTTAAAGCCGTATTGGTAGGTGATTCTACAGCTGTATCGATAGGTGACTCTAAAGGGATTGTTTGCATGTCTAGTGAATGAGAAAAGTGGTATTTATATGGCTCATCAAACTTATTCAATTTGCCTTCATACAACTGTAGATTATTACCATCTGCAAAATATCTTTCAAGAAACTCTATGTATTTTGTAAGATCTTTTTCTTTATATACATCAATCTCTATTGAATCTATAAATGCATCCATATTCTCATTATCATTTTTAAATTGCTTACTCAGTTGAGAGTATGTTACATATATAGTATCATATTTACTCGTTGTCTCATATTCACCTATTATCATATATAACACTATGCTTTGCGAATCTACAGAAGGCCTTAAAGATATTACCCTATCCTCCCCTGTGAAATCCTCTCTAATATACTTGCTCATTGAAGAGGGTATTATAATATATTGACCTAAATCACCTATATTATTATCGTTAAACATATCCGCTGAATAACCTTCATAAAACGTTATGTTGACGCTTTTCTTATCAGCACTTATAGTACTCACATCAGTTATACCTTTACAGTACTTTATCGATTTGAGAGTATCCTTGGCCTTTTTATCTTGCATGTTCACAAGCATATCTGGCGGTGTTCCCCATCTTATACCCGATTGCCCAACATCAAGATTAATTGTTGAAATCTTTAAAGCAACTATATAGTCTTTAAAGAAAGAGACATTTTTAATTAGTATGTCGGCATATTCAAGTGGTATTAGAAGCGACTCCTGTCCGTCTGTCCTTTTTATTATGATATCACTTCGAAAATTCTCTTCACTCTTGAATAAATCGTCATTATAAATGAGGAATCCAACAGCTAAAACCACAACAAATATTATGCTTGTTATTATAATCCATATTTTTTTTCTACTGATTCTTGTTTTTTCTTTCATACTGACCTCAATTTGCTTTGCTTAAATTAAATACATTTAAATACTTGTAGAATAATATTTAAAGTAAAAATACAAATATCAATAGCTGTGCGAAATAAAGTGATAATTCTGTGTACATATTTTAGTTTGCAATAACACAGCTATTTAATATTTTAATTATTAAAGATTAATAATTTAATTAATGTACTCATATATAATGACAGTATCAAGGCATAAACTGCAAATATATGCGTACCAATGTATGGTGCCATCATCATTAGTCCCTAAATCATATACCGAATATTCATGATCATGAAGTATAAGACTGGTAGTAATTTCCCACCTCTCACCACATATCTTGCATTCATATTCGTCATATGTTCGGGTGGCACATTGATATGAGGTAACTGGATAACATTCAGTACACCCATAGGACACATCGTAATAATACGAATCATGGATACATTGAGCACTTGCCGAAGCAAGTGGTAGTACAATTAATGCAATCATTATTATTAACAGTACTATTTTTTTAGTTTTTTTCACAAGATATCTGCCTCCATTTTTTTCTATAATATACACAATTTATTATCACTATTTATATTAAATTAAGTAATAGACAATCCGAGTAGTATAATATTCTGTCTTTTTTTATAAGACATACCCTGCATTTTTTTGTTACATTGACTGTTATAATATACTAAAACCCTCTATAAATGTCAATATATATTCTATTTTTTTTCTTTATCCGTAGATTGAAAAAGTAAATTCCAGTATTAAGCAAACGGGGGGGGAGATTTAACAGCTCTTCTTAATCAGTTGCTTTAGTCCTATCGTAACAAAACTCATATTCGACAGAAAAATCATTTTCTCTGCCTTCAAATTTCTCTAACTTAGTCTTATCGGCAAAGAACCTTTCCAAATACTCTAGAAATGGTGATATATCCATATCTTTTT
>JAQVAJ010000026.1 GCA_028690885.1 Clostridia bacterium | reverse complement strand
TTATTAGTTCACAGATTAATCACATATGAGCCTTATTATGAACTTAGTTAATTTCATAACAACATTCCTCATAGAAATAAAGAAAGACCTAGTCTTTCTTTTTTTTCATAACATGAATTTTGCATTTAATTAAAAAAGCAGGAATACTAAGCATTCTTTTGAATCTTTTTGGTTGTTTGGCAAGCCTGTATAACCATTCAAGCTTGTATTTGCAGAAAAACTCAGGAGCCCTTTTAGCATATCCTGAGAGGATATCTATTGTTCCACCGACTCCTATTGCAAGACCAGATTTAATACGATTTCTATTATCATATATGAATAACTCCTGCTGTGGGGCTCCTAGACCGATAATAATCACATCAGGCTGTGCTGTATTGATATCATCAATAATCCCTTCCACATCATCTTTAACAAAGTATCCGTTTCTATAACCTGATATGCTAATATGGGGATATTTTTTAAATATATTTTCTTTTGCCTTAATTACAGACTCCTCAGAAGCGCCTAAAAGGTAAACTGAAAAAGATTTCTTTAAATTTAAAAGATTTTGAACAAATACACAGCCAGGAACCTTTTCTTTTAAGGGTGTTTTCAGTATCTTAGATGCTAGTATAACGCCTTCTCCATCTGGAATATTCATATATGAGGAATTTAATGCAGTCATAAGTCTTTTATCTTTTAATGCAGCCATACATATCTCTGCATTTGGTGTAAATATGTATTTGAAATTATCTTTAATAATTATAGCATCATAAGCTTTTTTCAAAGCCTCTTCCATATCTATATCATCTATTCGTAAACCTAAAATATCCATATTGTCTCCAATACATTGTAGTATAGGCAAAAAACTGATTAAAATCAATAAAAAGGTTGCTATTTAGAGTATTTAGATTTAGAATAAATCTCGTGAAGATGAATAAGAACGGGGCAGTAAAAATAATTCTAATAATATTAATAATGTCAGCACTACTTACTTCTTGTACAGAAGAAGAGTACCGTGCTTCAAAGCTTTATCGTTCTTTGACCTCATACGAGCAGGTTGGGGAAACAGTTACTTTAAAGAATAAGAAATATAACAGAGTATATTTAACAGAAGAAGCGCAGCTGGATATGTCAAAAGTTGAGATTTATAATGCGGACTTCGATCAGGCTGTTGTGGTAAAGGATTCATCATCATTAGCAATCTTGAATTCGCAGATACTTTCAAAAAATACAGCCATTACATCTGTAGGAGAAGAAACAATAATAAATGCGATTTCTTCAGAGATGGCTTCATATGGATTGTTTGTTCTTGATATTTCAGACAAAGCTCTTTTCACAGGGTCAAATTTAAAAATAACAAATTTAAGTGAAAATGGTTCTGGCATAAATGTAAGAAGCGAAGCTTCAATGGTTATTAATAACTCAAATGTCAGTGTAAAAGGAGTTGGTGTTGAAACAGATGCTATTGTAAGTATAAATAATTCTGAAATTACTTCATCAAGTTTAAAATTTTATGAAGGTGCATCAGTTACATTGACAGATTCAAGATTCTACACAGACCATGGACTGCTTCTTGTTGATAACCCGACAGAAAACAAAATCCATGTTTCATTAAATTTAGAAAAAGTAAAGCTTAATACTACATATGGAGCAGCATTATCCATGATAGATGCAAAAGCTTCAGTTAAAATTTCCGAATCAACAATAGGGCAGAACTCAAAAAATGTAATGTCTTTATCTAATTCAGAAGGTACACTTACTCTATGTAATACATCTATTGAAGGTAACATTAATACAGATGAAACCTCATCATTGAATATCCTTTTAAAACAGGAATCTGTGCTTATTGGACAGATTAATAATGAAAATAAATACAACACAGTAACAATACAGATTGAAGAAGCAAGTGTCTGGGAATTAACACAAGACAGTTATGTAAGAGGCATAATATTAAAGGATAAGACACTTAATGGAATTAAATCAAATGGACATACAATTTATTATGATACAAAATGTGCGACAAACACATGGTTGAATGGTAATACTATTTATTTAGAAGACGGTGGAAAGATAACACCTGATAACTAAGCACAGTTACAAGGATAAAATATTTTTTGCATTATTCATATAGGTATTAAATTTCGAGCCAATCATATTATGGCTCTTTTTTAAATACTTATATGCAAAGAAATGATTATAAATATGACTATCACTGGCGATAAAAGTTACCACATTACTCTTTATATATTTCCTTATTCTAAACCATTTAATAGGTGAAAAAAGTGAATATGCATTAATTTGAGTTAAAACATCAAACTCCATTAATTTATTAATCTGATTTGAGCTATATCTTTCTATGTGTGCAATTATGATAGTAAGACCCAAAGACTGCAGTTTAATAATTTCATTTAATAAAATATTATTCCAGGTAGTTGAAGAAGGCATTTCTAAAAGAAGATAGTTCGTGTTCTCGAAAGCAAGTTTTTTAATATGCTTAAGGCTGCTCAATCCAGTTGTCAATCGTACTTCTGCGCCTTTATATATCTTTATTCCGGTACTATTTGCAGCAGATAACTCATCAAATGCTTTGTCTCTTCTTTTTAAGAATTTTTCAATACTATCATTAAAGGGATAAAAATGAGGTGTAGCAACAATGCCTTTAACACCATATTTAGAAGCAGTAATTAACTGCTTTAAAGATTCTTCTAAATTATGTGATCCATGATCTGCTTTAGGCAATATATGGGAATGTATATCAATCATCATCAAGACTTACTGGAGATGCCGATTTGACAGGTTTCTTATCATATCCTCCATATCTTTCATACTTACCATATTTGTACTGTTTATTATATGCCATAGACTCAATATCATAATCATTAAAGATAAAACCTAAGACTTTACCATTTACGTTATTGAGGGCATCAACAGCTTCTTTTATAAGATTGGTTCGAGAAAAATTCTGTCTGACAGCTACAACTGTACCAGTTACTTTGTTTGATAAAGCAATAGCATCAGTTACTATAAGAATAGGGGGAGTATCAATAAAGATGTAGTCCAATGTTTCTCTAAGCTCGTTTAATAGTATTGACATTCTTTCAGATGTTAATAATTCTGATGGATTAGGAGGAATTGTTCCGCTAGGAAGAACATGTAGGTTTTTATACTTTGTTGGATAAATAAAATTCTCCTTTACAAGCCCACCCAGAATATCGCTTAAACCAGGGGAAGATTTAATTTTATAATACTTATTTAATGTTGGTTTGCGCATATCCGCATCAATTACCAGTGTTTTAAATCCAGCTTCTGCAAAAGCAAGAGCCATGTTTGCGCAAACTGTAGATTTTCCCTCGCCCATATGCGCGCTTGTAAAAGAAATAACAGGACACCTTTCCTTTGCTGTAGTAAACATTAAATTAGTTCTGGTTGCCTTGATGGCTTCTGTTACGGGAAAAGAACTATTGTCAAACAGGAGAAACTCACGCCTTTCTACGTCTGCCATATGAGTGGACCTCCTTATCATCTTTTTGATATAACTGAAGATCGGGGATATATCCTATAACAGGTGCTTTAACAACACGTAATAGGTTCTCCTCGTTTCTTACTTTAGTATTAAACAATTCATATAGAATAACAAATGCAACTGCCGCTATAACACCTAACACTGCACCTATTGCAATATTTTTCATCATACTTGGTGAAGAAGGCTGTTGCGGTATTTCAGCTCTGTCTAATATTTCAACAGCACCAGCTTTGATTACTCTTAGTATCTCATCTGGTGCGACATCAATGAACGCATTTGCAAGAACCATTGAATCAACAGGATCTGCACTTGTGATTGTTACCTTCATAACCTCAGTATTATTTACAGAGGTGCCAGTAAACATATTTCGTATCTGAGAAGGAGTATAATTCAGATTAGTTGTTTCAATTACCTTATGAATAACATTATCGCTTTGCATAATAACAGAATATGTGGCGATAAGTTTTTGAGACGTTGTAATATCTGTTGTGGAAATTGAAGTATCTGACCGGTTTGAATCATTAAATACGTATAATGTTGCTGATGCCTCATACTGAGGAGTTATGAAAAAGTATGTTATAGTTGCTGAAATGCTTGCTGCTACTAATACTATACAAATTATCAGCCAAAAGTGACGTTTAAGATAAGTAAATATTTGTCTGACATCTAATTCTTCCATAAACCCTCTCTTTTATATAAAATTCCTAAATAGTGAAATTAATAATAGAATATGTGCTTTTAAATGTCAAGGCAGTTAGAAATTATAAATCTCACTTTTATTTATATATTAAACATATTTCTACTCAATAATTATTATTCCATAAATGGTAATATTATTGTTTTTACATATGTTAATAATTTTCTCAATATCCTTAACTCTTGAAACATTACATTTTTCAACAAGTATTATACCCTTACAATCAAGAAGTGTTTTAGCGATATCTGAAGAGTTAAAAATATTCTCAAGGTGCATAAGGTTATATTCCGTCTGTTCTTTTAAGCTGCTGAATATTCTTTTGGCATGAGATATGTTACCTGATGAAAGAACTCCTATGTGTTCTTCTGTTTTACCACAGGCGTAAATAACAGGTACTACACATGCTTTTTCCAGTTTTTCGATATCCTTTCCACTTGCCAATAAAGATATTTTAGCCATTAACTGTTCTATACCTAAAAACTTAGGGCTTAAATACAATCTTCCCAATATAAATACATAGGCAAGGAAAACTCCCAAGATCAAACCTAAAAGGGTATATTGAAAAACATCTTTGCTAAAAAGAGTAAACTGTATTTTTGATAATGTATCATTAGTCTCAGTTATTTGTGTATCTATTTCTCCAATAGAGGTATTGATTGTTGAAATACGGTCGGTATATGATTTCTGAAGATTGGCTATTGCAGAATTTGATGCAAAAGATTCATTTTCTGATAACAGATGGATTGTACTTGAACCTAATGTTATTCTGATAGTATCTTTTGCATGACTAAAGCACTGTTCAGCTATATCTTTTAACTTTGATAACTGTTCTTCATTTTTAGCAGATACATGTATTGTTAATGACCTATATGATGAATTTGCAGTGAAATCAATTAGCATATCAACAACATTAAAAGATAACTCAATATTACTATTTGAGTAAGCTTTTTCAATAACATTTATATCATTGATTACCGTATTATACATATCAACATTTCTATCAATATAATATACAGCAGTATACTTCAATAATCTTGAAGCATTCATATCTTTAACAGATATATATTCTTCGTTATTATCAATTTTATCAATATCAGAATGTAATGCATTTTTTTGTGCCTCTAAACTGTCTAATTTTGCCTGAAGCTGTGGAATAGTCTGACTGTCTTTTGAGTATGTTACATAGTCAGTTAACATTTTTACTCCGCCTGCAAGCAATGCACAACATAAAACCACGACTACAATCAGCTTAAGGTTCTTGCGTGAATATTTTAAAAGTGTGGATAAATCCATATCTCCTCCTCTAGAAGAAATGATTTAGTTATTTACAATAGAAAAATTATATCACTTTTATTCTATTTTAACCAGTAGAAATAGGGATATTGCCTCTGCAAATATGAAATGACAGAAGGTGGTATAATATGAGGACACCATATGTGTTCAAATGCTATATATAAGACCTATTAACGATTGAAAAAAAGCCTTATGTAATATATAATTCATATGTTAATAAATAAAGGGATATATGTATGAGTAACAAGAAGGCGAAAAAAAACGTTGAAGAACCCAAAACAAAGAAAAATCTTCTGAAAGATTTTTTCTATCTAGAGCAGGACAAAAAGAAACCAAATTACTTCGAACTGATAACAACAGCATTTTTGTATGTTTTCCTTTCCAGCTTTGCATTAATAATAAGCAGAAAAGTATATGGGGATATGACAGAGACGAAACTTTATACGCTTATTGCTATGTTCAGTATATGGCTGATTATAATGATTTTCGGATTTGTTGAGAAAATACGCTCAAAAAAAGCAAATACCCTCTATTTCAAACAGGCCGCTAAGAATCTTTCTGTAACAGATATAGCTTTAATAGCATACATGCTTATAGCTTTTATATCTGCATTGATATCAGAATACAGACATGTTGCATTTGTCGGAGTTGAAGCAAGAAACGAAGGATATCTGATGCAACTTATGTATATTGCCATTTTCTTTATGATTTCAAGGTCATATATACATAAACTGGAACTTAAAATTTTCGCACTTGCTAGTCTTCCTGTAGCTCTATTGGGAATTTTACAGCTTAACGGGTATTATGTTGGAAGAATAACATATGATATTACAACTCAGGGAACAAGCTTTTTAACTACTTTAGGTAATATAGACGTAGTTTCCACGTATCTTGTAACACCTATAATGTTGTTTACTGTTCTTTATTGTCAGAGCAAAGAAAAATTCTGGCGTATACTTTATCTTGCATCAGCTGCAATATGCTTCTATTTTTCCATTATGATAGGAGTTGACAGCGGTTACGTAGGAATGGCAGCTGCAATATTCTTTATGTTTCCCTTTATTGCTAAAGACAGAATATCTGCAAGCAGAATGTTTCAGATTCTTTCAGTTTTCCTTTTTGTTATTTATCTGGAAGATCAAATTGCTCAGATAGGAAATAGGAATTTCACATTGTTTAGCAAACCTTTCTCTGAAATCATGTTTCTAGCGGCGGTTGCGTGCTTAGTGACTTCTGCAATAATTTTCTTTATTGGCAGATACATTAAGATTGAAAAGAAATTTATATGGCCCGTAACATACTTTGTTATTGCATTTGTGGCAGCTTTTATTGTTATAAAAAAGATAATGGCTATGGAAGAACCTCAAGGATCATCAGTAATGCTGGTTCTGTATCAGTTCGGGCAGATACTTAATGGAAATATTGATGATAGTTTCGGTTCAAACAGAATTTATGCATGGCGTGTAGTGTGGGGTTTCTTTAAGGAAAAACCTATACTTGGCCATGGTCCAGATACAGTGTTTGATTTATGGCTAAGAGAAGAATATCAGTACAGCATGAAAGAGTTCAATGTATATTTTGATAAGTCACATAATGATTATCTTCAGGTGTTAGTAACTACAGGATTGCTTGGATTTATATCATATCTGACATTCCAGTTTTCACTTTTAGTAAGGTCCTTTAAGAAATTTAATCAGCCTTTAGTTATAGCATTGGTTACTGCAAGTATATGTTTCTGTGTTCAGGCCTTTTTCAATATAGGGGTTCCTATTGTCGCGCCATATGGCTGGATTATTTTTGGAATGCTTGCATCAGTTTTGAGAAATAAAGGTGAAACGGATGAACAGGAAATGGGGGTCTAGATACATTTGGTAAAGAAGATTAAGGATAACAGTCTTGTTTTAAAAAAGATATTACTGGTTATTGCAGATACCGTATCCATTAATGCAGCAACATTCTTAGCTCTCTTTTTCAGATATGAGCTGAGTTTTTCAAAAATTGATTTACAGTATATTATTCATGCTCAGCAGTATCTTTGGATAGATACCATTTTGACTTTATGTATTTTTGCATTATTCGGTCTTTATACCGGATTATGGAAATATGCATCTATCAAAGAACTTTTTAACATTCTGCTTGCATGTTCATTATCTTATCTGGTTAAATTCACATTAACATCAATAATAGGGTTTAATCAGCCAAGAAGCACTGTTTTCTTTGGTTGGGTACTTTTAGTAATGATGGTTTTTGCAACTCGGTTCAGTTACAGGTTTATCAGATATATTGTTCATGAAAATTTAAATGGTAAAGATATAAAAAGGGTAATGGTAATAGGTGCAGGAGATGCTGGCAATATGATTATAAGGGAAATAAGATCAAGTCAGAATCTTCATTCCAAAGTGGTATGTGTAATTGATGATGATAAGAAGGTACATGGTTTATTCATTCAGGGTGTTAAAATTATTGGCGGAAGAGATATGATTGTTGAGATGGCTAAAAAGAACAAGATTGATGAAATAATTATAGCTATTCCATCAGTCGGAGCTTCTGAAAGAAAGAAAATATATGATATCTGTAAAGAAACAAAATGTACTTTAAAAACAATTCCTGGAATGTACCAGTTAATTAACGAAGAGGTAAGGCTTTCTGATCTTAGAGAAGTACAGATAGAAGACTTGCTCGGAAGAGATACGATAGACATAAATGTGCAGGAGATACTAGATTATGTCAGTGGAAAAGTTATTCTAATAACAGGAGCTGGTGGGTCAATAGGCAGTGAATTATGCAGACAGATTGCAATGCATAATCCTTCAAAGCTTATAATGCTAGATATTTATGAAAACAGCATATATGATGTTCAACTTGAAATAACAAAAAAATATCCCGCTTTAAAGATTGAAACACTTATTGCTAGTGTTAGAGATGAAAAAAGAATTAAAAATATTATGAGCAAATATAAGCCTGATATCATTTTCCATGCAGCAGCCCATAAGCATGTGCCATTAATGGAAACAAGCCCTAATGAAGCAGTTAAGAATAATGTTTTTGGTACACTTACACTAGTAAAAGCTGCAGATGAAGCGAAAGTCGACAAATTTATAATGATCTCAACTGACAAAGCAGTTCGGCCTACAAATATAATGGGTGCAACTAAAAGAATATGTGAAATGATTATTCAGGCATACGATAAGAAATCCAGTACAGATTTTGTCGCAGTCAGATTTGGAAATGTATTAGGCTCAAATGGGTCAGTTATACCAATATTCAGAAAACAGATTGCAGAAGGCGGTCCCGTTACAGTTACAGATAAAGAAATAACCAGATATTTTATGACAATACCTGAGGCGGTATCACTGGTTTTACAGGCAGGATATTATGCAAAAGGTGGAGAGATATTCATATTAGATATGGGTGAACCTGTAAAGATATATGATTTAGCAAGAAATATGATTATGCTTTCTGGCAGAACTCCTGATGAAGATATAAAAATAGAAGTTACTGGTTTAAGACCAGGGGAAAAACTATATGAAGAACTGCTTATGGACGAAGAAGGCATAGAAAAAACACAAAACGACCTTATATACATAGGACATCCGATACAATTTGATGAAAAACAATTTTTTGATAACCTGAAGCAACTAAAAAAAATGACCGAAGAGGAAGTATCCTGCATGAAGCTAATAATAGCAAAAATGATACCAACATATGAACCTGACATATCAGATTCAGAAGGTATAAACAGCATCGAAACAGCTGAATGCATAACAAGGCTTTTCGCTCATGATAATCAAAAGATGTAGTTATACAAAGATATAACTGAATATATAAATAATTGAAACGGAGGTATTTTGTATGAAGACAGATGACAAAATCCAAAAACTCGTTGATAGTTATGGCTCATGGTTCAACGAGGATAGCGGATTCAAGGCTGCGAAAATGACAAACAAGCATGCCCCTTATCCCCTATTATTTTCTCCTATTCAGGTTAACAGGCTGACTATTAAGAACAGGCTTGTTATGGCTCCAATGGGAAATATCAATATGGCGGAAGAAACAGGCAGGCCGAATGAAAAGATGATCGCGTATTTTACTGAGCGTGCAAAAGGAGGAGTAGGCTTAATAACCACTGGCCTTATTCCGATAAGTTTCGGAATAGACAACTCTTTAATTGAGCTGGATAAGTTAACTTACTTCCCAAGGATTGACCGTTCAAGGACTGTGTATATGGGATGGAGAAACTTGGCACATTCTGTTCATTCATATGGCGCTCGCATTTTTGTTCAGTTAACACCAGGTTTAGGAAGGGTAGGAAATCCACAGTGTTTAACAAACCAATTTAAATTTCCAGTATCGGCTTCTTTAAATCCTAACTGGTATATGTCAGAAGTTCCCTGTATGCCTCTATCTGATGCGGCATGTAAAAAGATAATTAAAAGAGCAGGTCAAGCTGCAGCAGATGCAAAAGCTTTCGGACTTGACGGAGTATATCTTCATGGGCATGAAGGATATCTGCTTGAGCAAATGACAAATCCAGCATTTAACAGAAGAAAATTAGGAAAATATGCTAACTGGCAGGCATTTGGTTTGGATATGATAGAAGAAATAAGAAGAAGAACGGATAATGCCTT
>JAQVAJ010000025.1 GCA_028690885.1 Clostridia bacterium | reverse complement strand
TCAAGTGGAATACCTATTGCTAAAAATAATAATATCGGAGCGATAAATGGTAAATACATTTCTCTTTCCCCATATACTATTGCAACAATTAATGGAAGAAGCATTAATATTGCAGTAATATACAGTATCTTGCCTAATATGTGGAATATCATTTTAAAATTCATTATTCAGTAATTACTCCAATATATCCTTAAACTCTTTTATGTACTGTTCTGCAGGGGATATTATTATAACGTTGTCTCCTACCTCAATGGTATCCATTCCTGAAGGATAGATCAGTTTATTATTCCTTATTATACATGCTACTAGAATGCTTTTCTTAAACTTCAGATCTTTAAGAGGAATGTGAAGTATAGGCAGTGTATCATCTGTTATAAGAAACTCTAAAGCTTCTGCTTTATTGTTAACTATTCTATATAACGTGTTTACCATGCTGCCTTCAGTGTTTTGTAAGGCTCTTGCATATCTTACTATTCTGTCTGCTGTTATTTTTCTAGGAGACACAACACTGCCAGTTGCTACAGTACCTAATAGATCAACAAGCGATGAATTGTTAATTTTTGTTATAGTTTTTAGAACATTCTGCTTATTTGCATAAAGAGATAATATTATATTTTCTTCATCAATACCCATCAAAGGTATTACTGCATCTGCATCATATATACCTTCTTCTGAAAGAAGCAATTGATCGGTACCGTTTCCTAAGACAATTCTTGCTTTAGGCAGTGCCTCTGAAAGTTCGATACAGCGTTTTTCATCAATCTCAATTATAGTAACATTCATGTTTGTTTCTGAAATCATATTGGCTAAATAGTATGCTATTTTGCCACCACCAATAATCATAATGTTCTTAAGTTTTTCTTTGTATATTCCTAATTCCTTAAGAAATTCTGATAAATCCTTATGTGAGGCAGTAATATGTATTATATCGTTATTCTTCAAAACAAAATTTCCTTTTGGAATAATTACATCATCGCCTCTTTGTACAGCTCCTATAATTACCCTTACTTTAATCTTTTTATATAAATCTATAAGCCTGACATTATCAAGTATGCTGTTTTCACCGATTTGCACTTCAGCCATTTCAACTTTACCTTTACTGAATACATCTAGTTTAATAGCTGAAGGGAACCTTAATATCCTGTATATTTCTGATGCAGTTTCAAACTCAGGATTAATTACCATAGATAAGCCTAATTCATATTTTAAAAACTGTAACTGTTTTGAGTATTCAGGATTTCTTACTCTTGCTATAGTATGTCTTGCTCCGATTTTTTTTGCTACTAAACAGGACAGTATATTTAATTCATCTGAATTTGTAGATGCTATTATCATGTCTGCTTTTTCGGCTTCAGCCTCTTTTAGTATAGTATAACTGGCACCATTACCTACAACACCCATTACATCATATGAGTTAACAGCATTTTCAATAACCTTTGGATTAGTGTCTATTACAACTATATCATGGTCTTCTTTTGATAATCTTTCGATTAATGTGCTTCCGACCTTTCCATCACCAATTATTAGTATTCTCAATCTCTACTCCTGTACTGTAAAATTGTTGTATGTTTACAGTTGCTATCCCTATTCTACTATACATAATATAAAAATCAAATAACTATAATGTTTTTAATATATTAAACATTGAAATCATTTCTCATTCAATAAACAGATTACATTATTTGCACAGTTTATACCATCGGCTGCGGATGAAATAATGCCACCTGAGTATCCAGAACCTTCTCCACAGAAGAATAACCCATTTACGACAGGACATTGCATATACTTATCTCGTTCTATTTTTATTGGTGATGTGGATCTGGTTTCAATACCTGTTAAAACTGCATCTGGGTAATAAAATCCATTTAACCAGTTATCCATATCCTTAACTGCAAACCGTATTGAATCAGACACATATTCTGGTAGATATTCATTGCTTTTAACAAATCTGGTATCAGGTTTGTAAGTTGGCAAAACATCACCAAGCCTTTTGCTTAGTTTGTTATTCATGAAATCCTCAAGCCTTTGTATTGGAGCAGTATAATTTCCTCCTCCAACAGAAAATGCTTTCTTTTCTAAGTTTCTTTGAAATTCTATTCCTGCAAGCGGATGCTGTGATTTGAAATCTTTTTCAGTTATTGATACTAACAATGCGCTATTAGCATTTATTCCATCTCTTTTTTGTAAACTCATTCCATTGGTAACAAGACAGTTATTTTCTGATGTAGCAGGTATTACATAACCACCTGGGCACATGCAGAATGAATAAACGCTACGGGTATTCTTCAAATGAGTTACCAAATGATAATCAGCTGGAATCAGTTCGGAATGTTTACTGAATTTTTTATATCTAATTCTATTTATATACTCTTGATGATGTTCAATTCTCAAACCTATACCAAAAGGTCTGCAATTCATTGGTATATTCAAATGATACAACATTTCAAAGGTATCTCTTGCACTATGTCCGGTAGCTAGTATTACAGTATTTGAATTTATTACTGTCTGATTGTTTAATGACTCAGTTCTTATTCCTGATAATTTATTATCTTTTATAATAATATCAGTCATTTTTGTTTCAAATTTATATGTTCCACCTAATGATTCTATGTATTTTCTTAATCCCTTAAGTATTTGTTTTAATTTATCTGTACCGATGTGTGGTTTTTCTAAATATTTAATTTCTGGATCTGCACCTGCTTTTACAAATTCATCAAGTATCTTATGCTTTATCGGTGTCATCATTCCAATTTTCAGTTTTCCATCTGAGTAGGTTCCGGCTCCACCTTCGCCAAACTGGATGTTGGTTTGCTCATTCAATATCCCATTTTCTATTAATTCTTTGATATGGAAATCTCTGTTATCTGTATCTTTTCCTCTTTCAATAATAACAGGGCATAATCCAGCTTCTGCAAGTATAAGAGCACAGAATAGTCCTGCTGGACCGGAGCCAACTATTAAAGGATTTTCTGTTTTCTTTTCAATGTTTGAAGTTATTGGAACATAATTAACCAGTTTAGTATATGAAATATCTTTGTCAATATGTCTAAGAGTATATTTAATGCAATCTGATAAAATTACATCAACAGTATATTTGAATTTAATATCATACATATTCTTATCATAAACTGCTTTCTTTATTATTTTTATATCAACTATATCACTAATCTTTATATTCAGTCTTTTTGCTGCAGCTGATTTTACTTCATCAAGTGAACTTTCCAGATTTAACAATATTGATGATACCCGAATTATATTCATATATTACACAATCCTTGTTTTAATATCATAGTATTTAGTTTAGCATAGATTTAAGAAAAGGCATAAAAAAAGCTGCCTACTAAAGGCAGCTATTTTTCATTATTTCTTTTAAATAATTGCTTGAAGTACAAAGTTAAGTACAAACAGAGCAGAAGCTACCCACAGAACCGGGGATATCTCTTTAACCTGTTTTTTGCATATCTTAACAATGATGTAGAATATGAAGCCCATTGCGATACCTGAAGTAATAGAGTATGCCAAGGCCATGAACACGCCTGTAAAGAAAGCAGGAATTGCTTCTGCAAGGTCTGTCCATTCAATCTCTTTGAATGCTGATAGCATCATTATACCAACAATAACAAGAGCAGGTGCTGTTGCTGCAGAAGGTATGGCACTTATAAATGTTGCAAAGAATGCGCTTACTGCAAAACAAATTGCAACAACGACACTTACAAGACCTGTACGTCCGCCAACAGCAATACCAGAAGCACTCTCAACATATGTTGTTGTATTTGATGTTCCAAAAATAGCACCTATTGATGTAGCTGTTGCATCTGCAAATAAAGCTTTGTCCATTTTGGATTTGAATCCTGAACTAGATTCCATTGCTTTTTCATCTTCTTCACTGAAAATTCCAGTCTGACGGCCTGTTCCTATAAATGTTCCGATTGTATCAAATGTATCAGATAAACTGAATGCGAAAATAGTCAGTAGAACTATAGGAAGTCTTGAAAGATCAGAAAACAGTGAACCTAAACCGGCTTTTGTAAAGATTACGCCGAATGTTGTTGGAAGGACATTTACTGCATCGGAAAAACTTACAGATGAAGCAGATGTTGTAACTCCTAATGGAATACCTATGAGTGTTGATACTATTATACCTATAAGTATAGCTCCTTTAACTTTTAGTAATAGTAAAACTATTGTGATTACTAAACCGATAAAGAAAACATATAATCCACCTGTGTTAATAATTGACATTCCAGGAACTCCTGCGCCAAAATTAATAACACCTACATTAAGCAATCCAACATAAGCTATGAATATACCAATACCACCACCGATAGCATTCTGAAGGCTTTTTGGTATAGCTTTAATGATATGCTTACGAATTTTTGTTACTGTGATGAGTATGTTAATAAGTCCGCAAATGAAAACCATGGACAGAGCATGCTGCCATGAGAAGCCATAAGTAAATACTACAGTAAACACGAATAAAGCATTTAATCCCATTCCTGGGGCCTGTGCATATGGCACATTAGCGACAAGACCCATTATCAAAGTACCGATTATTGCTGCAATTATGGTTGCAAGGAAAACAGCGCCCCATTCCATACCTGCTTGTGACAATATTCCCGGGTTAACAGCGATAATGTAAGCCATTGTAACGAATGTTGTTAGGCCCGCTAAAATTTCCGTTGACACTTTTGTGCCATTCTCTTTTAGCTTGAACATTTTAAATCCCCCTTTTGAATTTAATATAATGTAAGTATATTACAAGGTAATAAATTGTCAATATTAAACCATTAAAAAATATATCATTTTTTTGTTTTTCCACAAGATGTTGTATAAATACTGACAAAAAACAGTATATATTGAGGCTGCTACTTTTATATAACTGTAATTTAATAAAAAAATAACCGTAAGTTCGAAATTTGTTTAAAACTTATGTTGCAATTGCAACAGACTGTTCTTGAATCATGTCTTATACTTCATTTAGCATTAAAAGTGCTTATTAAATAATAGAAAGGCTGGTATTAATATGAGCAAGACAGCAATAGTGACAGGTGGTTCAAGAGGTTTAGGAAAAGCTATGGTTAAAAAACTTGCTTCAATGGGATATAACGTTGTGGTTAATTTTGTTAGTGACAGGAGCAGGGAAGGAACTTTAGAGCTTATTGAGGAAATTGAGAAAGAGTATAAGATTAAAGGCATAGCAATTCAGGGGGATGTCTCTGATTATGATACATGTAAAAGGCTTGTTGATGAAACTGTGAAGACATTTGGAGATAAAATTGATGTTCTAGTTAATAATGCAGGTATAGATAACAACAAGAGTTTTTTAAAGATAACACCTGATGAATATATAAAGCTTGTTAATATAAATTTAATGAGTTATCTTCACATGACTCATGTAGTACTGCCTTATATGGCAAGCAATAATGAAGGGGACATTATTAACATAGCATCTATCGGAGGAATGATGGGTGTAGCGGAGCAAGCTGATTACTGTGCTGCAAAAAGCGGTGTAATAGGCTTCACAAGAGGTCTAGCTGTTGAATTCGGACCCAAAAACATCAGAGTCAATTGTATTGCACCAGGGATGATTTGGACAGATATGTTAAGACATGCTGACCAAAAAGCAGTAGCTGCTTTAAAAACTGCAATTCCTTTGGGAGAAATTGGAGAAGTTGAGGACATAGCTGACTGCATGGAGTATCTAATTGATGCTAAATATGTTACAGGACAGACGATCTCACCTAACGGCGGTATATTAATGCCATAAGATGATATCTTTACATATTGTCATTTGCGTTGTTACGCATAATAAAGGGAGCATATCAGCTCCCTTTATGTTTATACATCTATATAGTTATTAATAATATCTTTGTCTATTCTTATGCATTAATCCTGTTTTCAACAAGCATTTCAACCAGTTTCATGGATTTTGCAGCATCATCAATCAGGCAGATTGGCTTTTCCTTATTCATAAGGTATCTTATGAATGCCTCGTCCTCCTGTTTATAGCCGTAATGTGAATATAAAGAATCATTACCTTTACTAAGCTCAATTCCATCTATGTGCTCTATATTGGATACTGATGCACCTGCTGCAGCTTGTGAATAAATATTTTTACCTGATGCGTATATTATCGTCGCATCACATCCTTTTGTTCCTGGGAATCCAAGATTTATGTATGCGCTTGCATCTGCTCCATGAATTTCGAAATTGTGAATTCTAGCAGCTGTCTGATAATTTCCTCTCAATGTACCGGTTACTCCGTTTTCAAATCTCATAACACAGCTCCAGCTGTTATCAACAGGACTGTTGTTTCTTGAGATAACGCTTGCTGCATCGGTGACTTCGGCACCTGCAAAATATCGCACTAAATCAGCAGCATGTACAATATCGCAGGAAAATGCATCAGTGAAATGCCAAATTTCAGCTATATCAGTATGTTTAATAAAACAACCGTCAACCTGATTTATTACTGTAGTTTTTTTCATTTTGTCAAATACGTACTGTACTAATGGTACATAACGTCTGTTCATTCCAACTTGTATAAGTTTATCTAGTGAAGATGCTCTTCTTGCTAGTGACTCAGCTTGGTATGAATTCAATCCTGCTGGTTTTTCCATGAATATGTCTTTACCTGCAGATAAACAGTCATAAGCGACTCTGTAGAGAAGGTCTGGTTGTACAAGACAGAATACTCCATCAATTTCTTCCTTTTCCAGCATTTCATTCATAAGTACATAAGTTTTTGGTATTGAATACTTATCAGCTGCTCTTTTTGCTTTCTCTTCAACAAGATCACATATTGCAACTATTTTGCATTCTTTAATTTCTGAAAGACTTGGAAGATGAACAGAGTTTGCTATTCCTCCTGCACCTATAACTGCTACTTTAACTTGCTTTTTCATAATTCCTCCTAAATTTTTATATAAGTATGTGGTTTTTTCTATGTTCAATGGTTCTTTTGAGATATTCGTCGTAAGTTTCGATTTCATACTCATTTAAAACATCTTTTATACATCTGTCATTATCCTCATAAGTAAGTAAGACAGTTGCTACATTTCCAGGATCATATACAGTTAGTGATTGTTTGAATTTTCTTTTCGCCTCTTTTATTTTATGCATGTTATAGTCCAGATGAACAATTTCAAAATCCAGATTTACTTCTGCTGTAACATAATCGTAGTAATTAGTTGTACAAGCAATAACATCACCAAAAGGATTAATAATTCTGCTTGTATTATTGGTAATTGCACTTGCCATGTAGCTTCTTAAGGAGTAAGCCCATTGGTCCTGTTTTAGTCCACCATGATAATTTGATGAAAAAATAATCAGCTCAGGGTTCTGAGGTTTATATGCTTCTATAAGAGTGTCGAAATTTAAATCAAAACAGATACCAGAAGCTATCCTGATTTTATCAAGCTGATATACTTTCGGATCTTGACCATACCCAATACCTATTTCATTTTCATCAATCATAACATGATTTTTGTCATAAATATTTACTAAAGAACCATCCTTTCCATACATGCGTATACAGTTTCTATATGGATATTTATAGTCTTTGTCATCAATACGTATACCTGGATAAGTTATATTAGTTTTATATTTTTTTGCCATTTTCACTATCAGATTTTCGATAGAACCGCCATTTGTGATATATGCTAACTGCTGCTTATAGGAAAAATCTGTGAATCGGTCACAGTTTTCTGGAAGGATGATTATATCTGGAGCAGAATCAAGAACATTTTCAATTTTTTCACTCCAATAATCGCTGTTTATCTGATTTAACGCTTTTATATCATTGTATCCTTTTGAATCAGGACCTTTTGAAGACATTACGGAAATTCTAGTTAGTTTTGACATGCTTGATCTCCTTACTTTTTTTTGTAGAAACTACTTCTATAAAGGCTTGGGTTAACATTGTAGTACTCAGTAAAGACTCTGCTGAAATACTGAATATTTTTAAATCCTACTGATTCAGCTATCATGGTTATTGACATATCTGAAAACTGAAGTAGTGTCTTTGCTTTCTTCATGCGCATAGTCTTTATGTATTTCATTGGAGTAAGGCCTGTAAGTTTTGTAAACTTTTTTAAAAAATATACTTTTTCCAGATGAACATATTCTGATAATTGTTCAAGTGATAAATCCTTAGAAATATTTCGGTCTATATATTGAACCACCTTGTTAAATCCATCAGTTTTATTAGGATTATCAAGGTTTTCAATTACTTGATTTGAGTGATTTTCTGTTCTGAGTAAAGTATATAGAATCTGAACAATATATGCATTCATCATTTCAGTATTGTATGGTCTTTTAATTTTTGCTTCTTCATATGCCATGCTGAACAAATTATTTATATAATCAGATGAATTTATATGAAAGGGAAGATTTATAAGTTTGTATTTTAAATCCTCCTGCTGAGTATCAAATTTAATCTCATATGTTATCAAATTATGTTTTGAGATGTTTTCAAAACCATGCTGTTCGTTAGGTTTTATAAAAAATATACTGTTTTTGTTCATGTCATAAACCATTTTATCTGATGTCATTTTTCCTTTGCCTTCAAGAACACATAAACAATGGAAGAAATCATGAACATGAGGATTGATAGCATTATTTTCAGGATAAACACATTTCTCGACCCAATATGTAGTTATTTTGCAGATATTTGTTTTATGCATGTTATGTCACCTTAACCTAAGTGTAACAGAAAATACTAAAATTTCAACACAATTAATTATAACTCATATATATTGATAAATGCATAAAACATTGGTTTATTATAAGTTGTAGATGAAAATTTATAAAAATAAAGACAATAATATACAACTTGTGAGACATATTTTCTATTTATAACCATATAAAATGCTATAATGATATAATACTAACAGATAAAGAGGTTGTCTTTATGATAAAAATTAAATTTTCAGACTGTTCAAAGGTAATCGAACCACTCAACTCACCATTTGGATTTAAGGGAAGCTATTCCAGCAGTATTTGGATAACGACTGTTAAATTGAAAACTTTTAAAAATTTTTCATCTGGCAGTTCGATACAAGGAGTTTTATGGTCAGATGGTAATGTCTATTCAAAAATAGGGGAGAGTAAATCAAATGAACTTATGTTTTCAATAACTCAGCATCTTTGCGAATTATTAGTAGATAAGGAATATGAAAAGCCTGGCGATTTATTTGACTTTTTATATACCCAGGGTATGAAATATGCAAAAGATATTCTTCAGTTTTCTCCTAGAAAGACATTTATCTTAAATGCAATGGTTCCAATTGATAATGCTCTTAGACTGCTTTATTGCAAAGAAATGCAAGCATTCAATTATTCCTCATTTGCTTTTGATAATGAAGTATTTCAGGTTAAGCAAGATAAACTCGCACTTATTCCATTAATTTCATACAATACCTCAATAGAACAGATTAAACAATTAGCTGATGATGGGGTATGTGTATTTAAAATAAAGATAGGAGCAGATCCTGACAGAGATAATGATAAAAATAAGATGCTTGAACAGGATAAAAAAAGAATAGCGGAAATACATTCAGTTTTAACAGATTATAAATCTGAATATACAGATAACGGTTATGTTGCATATTACTTGGATGCAAATGGCAGATACGACACTATAGATAGGGTGATAAAACTTTTAGAGTATACAAAATTAATCGGTGCATTTGATAGGATAATATTACTTGAAGAACCTTTTGATGAGGAAAACGATTTAAATGTTTCAAATATTGAAGTCACAGTTGCAGCTGATGAGTCTGTACATGATGTTTATGACGCAAAAAAGAAAATTAATTTAGGATATAAGGCTTTTGCTTTAAAGCCAATTGCTAAAACCATCACTGCTACAAATAAGATTGCAAAATTGGCAATAGAAAATAATATAGCGCTCTTCTGTGCAGATTTAACTGTGACACCTCTTCTTGTGGAAATTAATAAAAACTATGCGTCAAGACTTTCACCAGTACCAGGAATGAAAATTGGCATTATTGAAAGTAATGGACCACAGAACTATGTAAATTGGGCTGAAATGATGGCTATACATCCATTGAAAAATCATTTGTCAGTAACACCTGTTAATGGAATATTTCAACTAAATGATGATTACCATAAGAAAAGTGGAGGAATATTTTTGTAAAAAAAGTAACTGTATTTAACTTATAAAAAAAAGACTGCTCATGCAGTCTTTTTACTTTATAAACTGAATTTTATTGATATCCTCTTGCATTGTAGTCCTGACATATATAATTCATTGCAGTCGAAAGTTTGTGAACATATACAAAAGGACCTACAAAAATCATTGAACCTAAAATTGCCCAAAGCCAGAATGTATTTGGGTTAAACTCATAATTTATACTGCGATGAGTAAGCGCCCAACCGGTACGATTGGAGATTCTGTGCATCCAGACTAATGATGCGATTCCTGCTGTAAATGGTGAAACCAGTGTTAAAAGAATAAAATTCATTGATTTCTTTCCATCATACCTGGAGTTTA
>JAQVAJ010000024.1 GCA_028690885.1 Clostridia bacterium | reverse complement strand
TATTGCAAGATGGGTAGGCGGATTACTTTCAGGAGCAGTTGCTGTATATGAGTATTATTTTATTGGATCAGCCCTGGATGTTGCTTTATCTAATGATTATAAAAGGCTTTTATCATTTATATATGCTTTAGTAGGAATATTTGTTTTTAGGATTATTTTACAGTTTACAAATCCGCTTATTAACGGGCAATACGAACTACGTTCATATAGAACGCTTTCGTTAAATGCATATAGAAAGATTGATAAGCTTCAGATGGGATATTATGAGAATGTGCATACTGCTGATACGATAAGCACACTGATTGATGATATTGAAAAAATAAAAACTTTTATGGGAAATAGTATAGCCGGATTATTATCATGGAATCCTATAACTATAATATTATCAGTAATAATTCTATGCACTATTAACTGGAAACTTACCATATTCTCGCTAATTATAGTGCCAGTAGTTATGCTAGTGCTTAACAGTGTATCAAAACCATTAAAAGATACCAAAAATAACATACAGGAATATACTGCTGTGTTCAATTCTCATCTTCGTGATTTTATTGAAGGAAACGATATATATAAAGCATTTAACATGCATAGAAAACATACAGAGAAATTTGAGGAATCTTGCCAGAAGATTGCAAACGAGTCATATAAAAGCAGCCGTGTTATGGCTAAAAACAGGGCATTGAATATTTTAATGATGGTAATACCTCAAGGAATTTGTATGTTTGCATCAATATTCTTTATTGCCAGAAATGAGCTGACTATCGGACAATATGTCATATTCAGTAATATGCTGTGGCCTTTACTTAGTGCATTCAGAACAACAGGTATAGCCTGGAGCGAAATGGTAGGGTATTCAGGTACAGCACAGAGATATTTTAAATTTTTAGAATATAACGAAGAGAGAACTGGCGGAGAAGATTTCGGTGTTAATGATTCAGAGATAATTGTTGAATTTAACAATGTGAGTTTTTCATATCATGATAATATACCTCTTTTAAGAAATGTGACTTTTAAGTTATACAGAAATTCAAGACTCGCATTATGTGGAATAAGTGGAAGCGGTAAAAGCACAATTTTTAAATTAATATGTGGTTACTATGAGAATTATTCAGGGGATATAATAGTTTTTGGTCATAATATCCGTGATTGGAATCTTAATGCTCTTAGAAAATACATGACATGCGTGACACAGGATGTATTTCTTTTTGATGATAGCATTGTCAATAATATAAGGATGGGAAAATTAGATGCTACAGATGAGATGATTGAAGAAGCTTCAAAAAAAGCATATATAGACCAGTTTATAAATGATGTTGGAGAAAGAGGCGGAAAAGTTTCAGGAGGACAAAAACAGAGGATTGCAGTTGCCAGGGCTTTATTAAAAGATGCTCCTTTGATAATGCTTGATGAGCCCACAAGCGCTTTGGACACAAAAGCAGAATATTATGTACAACAATCAATAGAAAACTTAAAACAGGGACGATCTGTTCTTGTAATAGCACATAGGCTTACAACAATTATTGATTCTGACATAATTATTGTACTTGAAGAGGGTAAGATAATTGAACAGGGAAGTCATGATCAGCTTATTGACAGGAATGGAAGATATTCAGAACTCTATACAAGACAACTTATAGAGCAGGGGGTATAACATGATTAAAGATATGAAATTCATATTAACGCTTATAGGAAAGAATAAAGCTAAATATTTTACTTTATTACCATTATGGTGCATAATAGGCAGTCTTGTTGATATTTCACTATCATATGCGCTTAAGCTTCTAACTGACTACTTTATGTATAAGAATTCTCAGAATATTACAAATCTGATTATAATATTTAGTGCTACGATTATCACCAGCATACTTTTCTGTATTATTTTTCATCTTCATAACAAAGTTAAGGAAGATATACTTAGAGATATAAGAATAATGACATTCAAAGAAGTACAGAAATTACCTTCATCATACTTTAAAAGCACGCACAGCGGTGATCTTGTATCAAAATTTAATGCAGATACTCAGAGCGTAACAACTGTATTCGGTGAATTTGAAAATATTTTTGAATCAATAATCGCAATGTTTATAAGAATACCTTTTGTGCTCTTACTCGATGTCAGATTTGGAGCAATGTTGTTAGGATTCTCAGCTGTAACAGGTATACTTAATGCCTTGTTCATAAAACCTTTAAGAGAAAAGCATAAAGTCATACTGGAAAATAAAGCTGTTTTAAGTAAGGAAGCATCTGAAGCTGTAACAGGATTTACAGCTGTAAAAATGTTTTCTTTAAGTTCGCATCTTTTGAAAAAATTCACTAATAGCGTACAAGATAATTTTAACAGCGAATGGAAAGCTAAAAAAACTTATACATTACAAAGAGGTCTTAATAATATCATTTGGAACTCATCATATCTGTTAACAACTATACTAGGATGTATATTTGTTATCAAAGGTACTTTAGAACCAGGGAACTATTTGGCAATATCTACAGGTAATGGAATTGGATGGTCCATATCAGTTTTAATATCAGCTCTTCCAAATTTACAGAAAGCATTTGCAGGATCAAACAGGCTTAAGACACTGTATGATGCACAAAAAGAACCTGATAGATATCAGATAGATGGAACTGAGTCTGATATGGGTTTGGATGTACAGGATTTAGAGTTTTCATATGAAATAGAAAAAGAGAATAATAAGAATAATGAGAATAATGAGAATAACAATACTTTAGATAATGAAGAATCGGACTACACATCATATCAGTTTAAGATATCAGGATTAAGTTTTAGTATCAACAAAGGAGATACATTAGCGCTTGTTGGAGATAGCGGAGGAGGGAAAAGCACAATTGCAAAATTGCTTTTAGGATTATACATGATTAATAGCGGCTCAATACAGGTCAATGGACAGGCATATAAAGATTACTCATTAGAAGAGTTGCGTGATCAGATGGGATATGTTCCTCAGGATGCATATATATTTAATGGTACTATTAGAGAAAATATCTTATATGGGAATACTGATGCTGATGAACAGCAGATAATTAACGCAGCTATATTAGCAAATGCACATGATTTTATATTGGCTCAACCTGATGGATATGAAACATATGTCGGTGAAAGGGGTATAAGGTTATCTGGAGGTCAGCGTCAGAGAATAGCTATAGCAAGAGCAATTATTAAAAATCCTTCTATACTGCTTCTTGATGAAGCAACTTCATCACTAGATAGCGAATCAGAAAAGCTTATTCAGGATGCTCTGGACAGATTTATGCATAACAAGACATCAGTTGTAATAGCTCATAGGTTATCAACAATTTTAAATGCAGATAAAATCTGTTATATTAAAGATGGTAATGTAGTAGAAGAGGGCACTCATAATGAGTTATTGAGTAAAAAAGGATACTACCACAGCCTATATTATCGCGAATTTGCAAATAAAACTAATGAATCGTAATGGTTAATGCAATAGCATCAGCTAGCTGATTAGTCAAAGCTGGCCCAGGATGAGCATAATAAGCCGGATAATAGGCAGTCTTGTAACTAGCATCTTTGAAAGTAGTATCAAGGCTGCTGTTATTGTCTCTAGTAGCAGTTATGTAGTATCTGATTGTATCATTACTTTTTGAACCTGTAATTTGTTTTACATTGAAAGAATACTTAAAATTATCTGAATATTCATGAATGTTTTTACTTTTCCAGGTTCCATTATTAACTGAATAAAAGAAAGTAATATATTCTAATGGGAAACGTCCATATCCAGCATAATAATCAGTATTTTCTGTATCAGAAGAAACATATGCTGTAATAGTAAATATATTAGTTTCTGTATTAAAATCTGGATAACTGAATACATCAAGATCAGACCCATTCTTCCAGTTTAATACATCTTTGTATAGATCATAAATCTGATAATGAAGGGTTCTATCCTCGTTTACTCTTCCTATGTGAAGATGGGAATCATATCTTTTATATTCATCTATTGTAGCTATCGGTATGCAAGTATATACAAAATCGCCTTCATCAATACCATCAATAGGTATAACATGAAGATATTCAATATATACAGGCTCTGTGTAACCTATTTCAGATTTAACTACGATATGGCCAGTTTGTGATGAAATATCTTTTTTAATATATATTATCTCTCCATCGTATATTGGGTATATATGTTCACCTACATTTATAGTTAAATCTGTTCCCTGATGTGGATTTGTACCTGTTACAAATCTTGGTTGATTATTCTTTGAGGTACATAATGGCCAGTACTCAATTCCTTGGGTATTTTTATATGGGGAAAGAGCTTGTAATGACAAGTTAGATATTTCCTTTTGTACATAAGCTCTGTCATAATCAGAGGCTGCAGTTATTGTTAAAAAAGATAATACTAGAATAAGTATTATGTAATGAGTAATTTTAGTACGAAAGCATATACGTTTTTTCATTACTACCTCCTTCATAACCGCTTAATATAAATGTTTTGCTATTTTTCCAATGAGCGTATACAACTAAGAAAGATTCGCTTACTACGAAAGTTTTGAGAATTTCATTAGACTGTAAGTCAAGAAATGTTACAGTTACATTTTTGTTATCAAGAAGAACTACAGATGCTACATTCAAAGTATCTGTCCTCATAGCTGATATTTTCAGTGCAGAGGATTGTGATCCGAGTTTTCCTTTTTCAACATTCAAAGTAAGTAAATTAAGTATTTCATATTCTTGATAATATGTTTTTGTGTATATGTAGTAGGGATAACTGAAGTTTCCATTTGATGATATAGAATATGAGACAGGAGATTTGATTTTTGATGCAATATCTACTCGCCATAACATGTCATTACAAGTATAAAATATAGTTGTTTCCGAAATATATGCATCATTATAGAAAGAGTCTTCTACTAAAAGGATATCTTCTTTTGTTTCAAAATCATAAAGCCTTATATCGTTGGTCTTTCCGTTATTTCTTCTGTTAGTGAGATAGATGAGATATTTTCCATTTTCAGATATTTTAGGTTTTGTTCCCCAGTAAAGACCATTTGCTTCGTTTTCCTCTAGTGATTTATCATATGTCGTATCATCATCTTCTTCAAGTAATAAAGTATCCATAATCTGCTTAGAAAGATTAACATAATATATTTTATGCTGATTCCATAATATATATAACGAGTCTGATGAATTTGGAATAGCTATTAATGATGTATTTAGAGTATCATTTGATCTTGATTGATAAATTGGATAGAGTCTGTTTTCAAAATCCACAACAGGTATTGAAACAGTGTATCCATCAGTAGCAGTCAATGTGAGATTGTTATAGTCATATATTAAAGGCATTGACTGAATCCCGTTTTGATACTGCATAATCATATCAAATTCCATATAATCTGGTTCTTCTTCAATTGGTTCTTCTGAAGTCTGAATGGGGGACTGTGAAGGCTGATTTGACGGTGTATCAGTAATAGATTGCGTTGGTTCTGCACCGTTGCATGAAGCAAATAGAATAGCCATGGTTAGAATAACCAGCATTAATACGATATTTTGCCTTGATTTTCTTAAGAATTCCTTAATCATATATATATTCTATCTTTATAAGCCTCAAATAACAATAATAAATGTTGTTAGGAAACACAATGAAATGATATAATCAATATGCTACAAAAGATAAGGAGGTTATTACCTTGAAAAGAAGAAATTTATCTGTAATCTTATTAATTGCTTTGTTTATTATGATGTTACCAGTAACTGCTTCAGATGATTCATATAACCGAGATCAGGTTTCATCTATTTATTCTACAACAACAGTTGATAATCTAAAGGCTACCAGCGCTATTTTGGTTGAAGTGAACACCGGTCAGATTCTATATTCAAAGGATGAAGATAAGCAAATACCCATAGCAAGCCTTACAAAAATTATGACCGTTTATCTTGTAATGGAAGCGATTGCGAAAAATGAGATTTCTTATGACACCATGATTAAAGCATCAGCTAGCGCTCATGGTGTAGAAGGTTCATCAGTTTATCTGAATTTAGGTGAAGAATTTACTCTTAGAGAAATGCTTTATGCAATAGAAGTGCGTTCGGCTAATGATGCCGCTGTTGCAGTAGCTGAAGCCATTTCAGGAACGCAGGGTGAATTTGTTAACAGAATGAATAACAAAGCTACAGAATTAGGTATGTTTAATACATATTTCAAAGACTGTACAGGTCTTACTGATGCAGGTCATTACAGTACAGTCAAAGACATTTCCATTATCGCAACAAGACTTGTATTAGAATATCCGGATATATTTGAATTCAGCCGTACACTTGAAAAGGACTTTCGAGATAAAGAGCACAGAGATTATCAGTATATGGTTAATAGAAATAATTTATTGAACTATTACGATGGTGCTACAGGACTTAAGACAGGATTTACTACTGCTGCAGGATACTGTCTTGTCGGATCTGCTCAGAAAACAGATATTTCACTTGTAGCTATAGTTACAGGGGAGCCGGATAATAATCACAGAGTAGCTGAAACAGCATTTCTGCTAGATTACGGATTTTCTAATTTTATGTATACCAAGACAGATGATGACCAAAAAATGGTAGGAACGATAGAGGTTAGAAAAGGTATAGATAAAACTGTGGAGACATATGCAGATGGAACGCTTACATTATTCATGAAGAAATCAGATATATCTAGAATATCAAAAGAGATTGTTTATGATATGGCTACTTTAGAAGCACCTGTTGAAAAGGATACAGTAATAGGAAAAGTTGTGTACAGTCTGGATGAGGATATCTTAGGAGAAGTACCTGTTAAAACTTCTCAAAGCATGGAAAAAGCAGGATTCTGGGCACTATTATGGAGATCAGTATTATCATGGTTCGGTGTTGATTAGCAGAAATGAGTTTTTGGCTTTACATGTCATACCTTAAAATATATAATTAACGGAAGGAAAAGGATGTAAAGCTTATGTTACAAAGTATTATTGACTCTATGATACCTATGCTATATATGATACCGGTTATGCTGATATCTCTGACTTTGCATGAATGTGCACATGGTCTAATGGCTTTGAAATTAGGAGATACGACTGCAAGAGATGCAGGAAGATTAACTCTTAATCCTTTAAAGCATCTCGATCCTGTTGGAGCAGTGATGATGGTAATAGCCCGGGTAGGATGGGCAAAGCCAGTTCCTGTTAACCCTATGAATTTTAAAGATCCTAAAAACGGGATGGCTTTGGTGGGTCTTGCTGGACCACTTACAAATCTGATTGTTGCTTTTGGTGCTGCTTTTCCAGTAGCCCTTATAGAAAATGCTGTTTATCTACATGGTGTCAAACTGACTACTTTTCTTGAAATTGCATATGTATTCTGCTATCTTTTATTTCAAGCTAATATATTCCTTGCTATTTTTAACCTTATACCTATACCGCCATTTGATGGTTCAAGGATAATGTTCGGAATACTGCCTGACAGATATTATTTCAGCGTTATGAGATATGAGAGAATTGTCGGAATGGCTTTTATATTTATATTCTTCATATTCAGATCTCAGTTTGCTGTTGTACTGGATTTTATAAGTTCGCCAATAACGAAATCATTTTTATTTGTTGCGAACTGGTTCGTGGGACTATTTTACTAGGAGGATTTTATGAAAAACATGGTTGTATTAAGTGGAACAAGAAGCACCGGGTCGCTTCATTTGGGTAATTATTTCGGAGCAGTTGAAAACTGGGTAAATTTACAAAATAAATATGACTGCTATTTCTTTATTGCAGACTGGCATTCTCTTACAACTGGTTATGAAGATACCAATAACTATGTATACAATATAAATGAAGTTGTTATGGATTTATATGCATCAGGTCTTGATGCTGATAAATGTAATATATTTTTACAGTCAAAAATACAAAATCATGCCGAGCTTCATCTTCTTTTATCTATGATAACCCCATTATCCTGGCTTGAAAGATGTCCTACATATAAAGACCAGCTAGCGCAGCTTAGTGAGAAGGATATAAGGACATATGGGTTTTTAGGGTATCCTTGTTTAATGGCATCAGATATTCTCATATACAGAGCTGATGCTGTGCCTGTAGGTGAAGATCAGCTTCCTCATCTTGAAGTAACAAGGGAGATAGCAAGAAGATTCAATCATATTTATACTGAAGTATTTCCTGAACCAAAAGCTCTGTTAACAAAATCAAAGGTTTTACCTGGACTTGATGGCAGAAAGATGAGTAAAAGTTATGATAATACGATTCTTCTAAAAGATAAAGAAGATGTGTTAAGAACTAAAATTATGAGCATGATAACCGATCCTGCAAGAATCAAGAAAACTGATCCAGGTCATCCTGATGTATGTTCAGTTTTTGCATTTCATAAAGTATTTAATGAAAATGAAGTACCTTCAATCTGCGATGCATGTAAAAAAGGTGAAATCGGATGTGTTGCATGTAAAAAGAACCTTTACCAGAAGGTTACTGAATTTATGAAGCCAATTCATGAAAGAAGAAGCGAAATTGAATCAAGGCCTGAACTTATTAAGAAGATACTTGAAAAAGGGAACGAGAATGCTAAGATAAAGACAGACGAGACAATGAAATTGGTTAGAAAGGCCATGAAGATAAATTGGGATTAGGATATCAGATTAAACTTGAAAATTTTGAAGGACCTCTGGATTTGTTGCTTCATCTTATTGATGAGAATAAGATGAGTATTTATGATATTAAAATTAGTATAATTACAGAGCAGTATCTGGATTACCTTATGGCTATGCAACAGCTTGATATGGAAATAGCCAGTGATTTTCTAGTTATTGCGGCAACTTTGCTACATATAAAATCCAAATCAATGCTTCCAAAAACCAAAGATGAAGCAGTAGACTCTGAAACTGATCTTATTAAACAGCTTATTGAATACAAAAAGATAAAAATAGCAGGGGAAAGATTTAAAGAAATGCATGAATCAGGGCAGAAAAGTTTTCATGCTTTTGCTTCAAATGAAGATTTTGGAGAATCTGAAAAAACATATATGCTATCAAAAAGCCTTTTAGCTATGATGTATCGCGAATCAATGCAAAGATCAGTTGAGAAAACCAATAAGAGGGCTATAAATATTAAAGAAATAGTAAAAAAAGAAAAAGTATCGCTTGCCAAGTCTATAAGGAAAGTTATTGATGTCTTATTTAAAGATAAAAGGATAAGTTTCTTTCAGAGGTTTAAGATTCATTCCTTATCCAAAGCTGACCTTGTAACGGATTTTTTATCTATACTAGTTTTATCTTCACAAAGAAAAGCGATACTAAAGCAGAAAAGGCCTTTTGAAGACATTATGGTTGAAGGAACAGAAAATTTAAGTTATCCGGACAATGTTCATGAAATATACGATTGGGAGTAATTAATATGAATAAAGATTATGTCATTAATTTAATAAATGCAATGCTGTATGCTAATGGTGAGCCGATTACTTTATCAAGATTTCTTCAGATACTTGAAATGGAAAAAGAGGATTTTTTTGAGATAATGAATGAGCATATTGAGAATCTTAAAAAATCCAAATCAGGGGTCCTTATAAGAAGGGTTGAAGATGCATATCAAATGTGTACTAATCCGTTATATTTTACTACAGTTAGACAATTGTTTGAAAAAAAGAAGACAGAGACCCTGTCAAGAGCTGCATATGAGACTTTGGCTATAATCGCATACAATAAAGAAGCTACAAGAGCAAAAATAGAAGCTATAAGAGGTAATTCAGACAGTCCTTTAAAAACATTGCTTGAAAGAGGCCTTATAATAGAAGCCGGAAGACTGGAAGCTCCTGGAAGACCTGTTTTATATAAACCAGCAGAGGAGTTCTACAGAGCTTTTGATGTTTCTGCTCTTGATGAGCTTATCCCCTTAGATAATTTTGATGAAGAGCCTGAAGAGGAGTCTTCAGAAATATTAGATAATCAAAAATTTACTGAACAGGATTCTATTTAAAATAATCTGTAAGTTTTCCTTGGAATGTAGCCATTCCTATCTGAGAAAAACTTGTTTTACCATATCCTCCATATGACTCGCTAACTGCTTTGTCTGATGCTTCAATATCATCTTGTGTTATTCTTTTGTTATCTGTACCTGTGCCTTCGTACCAAAGATAATATGTATCTTTGTGTTTATATACAGTAGCAAACCACAATGCTCCTTCATCCCAGGAACCTCGATTTCCTCTTCTTATAATTGTATCGGAACTTTTTTCCCAGTTTAGAAGATCAGTCGACCTTGATATGCCAATGCTTTCAGGGTAATCTTTAAAGCGTTCATTATTTCCAAAAAAACTATAATACATACCATCTTCGTAGAAAATTCTGTTTGTAGACAAACTGTGACTGAGTTCGTCCGGTTCGAAAACTACTCTTTCTTTGGATATATCAAAGTCAATACCATTTGTACTCGGACATACATAAAATTTTGATACACCCTTTGAACCAGCTGTCCATCTTTGATAAAAAAGATAAATCATACCGTCTTTTATAACAACTTCAGGAACTACTGCATTGTGTATTATTGGATTATTCTTATACTTTTCAAAATGTAT
>JAQVAJ010000023.1 GCA_028690885.1 Clostridia bacterium | reverse complement strand
CATAATTAAATTATTTGATTTTGATTATTTGATTTAGATTTATACAAAGGAAAGAAAAATGGTTATGTAGAGAATGAAATAAGAATTCATTTTTATGCAAAAATAGTCCATTAGGAAGTTAAAAAGATATATTTTTTTCATATTTGAATGATAAATAATAAAAAAAACGTAACAAATATGATGAAGCTTTTAGCTGTTACTTTACTTTCTTTATTGATTTATGGCTATCCAATTGATCCCGTGTCGTTTACATCGGTAAAAGTTACGGATGCTTTCTGGGGACAACGTCTGAAAGCCAGCCGGGAGGTTACCGTACCCCTGGCATTTAGTAAATGCGAAGAAACCGGACGTTATGATAATTTCGTAAAAGCTGCCCGGCCCGGTCCGGAAAACGAAGTAAAAGGCTATTCCTTTGACGATACTGATGTGTACAAAACCATTGAGGGTGCCAGTTACCTGCTGCAGACCTATCCGGATAAAAAATTGGAAGCTTACATTGACAGTGTTCTGGTGCTCGTGGCTGCCGCACAGGAACCCGACGGGTACCTGTATACAGCCCGAACCATGGACCCGGAACATCCTCACCAATGGGCAGGGAATAAGAGATGGGAAAAGGTGGAAGAGCTGAGCCATGAATTTTACAACCTGGGACACATGGTGGAAGGGGCAATAGCACATTACCAGGCTACCGGTAAAAGATCGTTTCTGGATATAGCCATTCGCTACGCAGATTGTGTTTGCCGCGAAATAGGCGACGGGCCCGGACAGATCGTAGCTGTTCCGGGACATCAGATTGCCGAGATGGCACTTGCCAAACTGTATCTGGTCACCGGAGATGAAAAATATCTGGAACAGGCCAAATTTTTCCTTGACAAGCGAGGATATACATCCCGTAAAGATAAATACAGCCAGGCTCACAAACCGGTCATTGAACAGGATGAAGCAGTAGGGCATGCGGTGCGTGCCGCATACATGTATTCCGGAATGGCAGATGTTGCAGCACTTACCGGGGATAAATCCTACATTGAAGCCATTGATCGGATATGGGAAAATATTGTGACAAAGAAGTATTATATCACCGGAGGAATAGGAGCAACCAATCACGGAGAAGCTTTCGGAGAAAACTATGAGTTGCCCAATATGACTGCTTATTGTGAAACCTGTGCAGCCATAGGGAACGTATACGTGAATTATCGGTTGTTCCTGTTACACGGAGAATCCAAGTATTATGATGTTTTGGAACGAACGCTTTACAACGGCCTTATTTCCGGAGTATCGCTTGACGGAGGAACTTTCTTTTATCCCAATCCTTTGGAATCCGCCGGACAGCATCAACGTCAGCCTTGGTTCGGTTGTGCCTGTTGTCCGTCAAATATAAGCCGTTTCATACCTTCTCTTCCGGGATATATTTATGCCGTAAAAGATAACAGCCTTTTTGTAAACCTCTTCATGTCCAATACCGCAACAACCGAAATTGGCGGTAAAAAGATGATCCTTAACCAGGAAACAAATTATCCATGGAGCGGTGATGTTAAAATTACCGTTGACAAAGCACCCGGCAAAAACGTCATCCTGAGGATCCGTATTCCCGGATGGGTACAAAACAGGCCGGTTCCCGGAGATCTTTATTCGTATGCAGATAACGTAATACCGTCTTACAGTATTAAATTGAATGGAACTGATGTTTCTGGAACGCTTTGTGACGGATATTTTTGTATTGACAGAAAATGGGAAAAAGGCGATTGTGTTGAATTGCAGTTTGATATGCAACCCAGAGTGGTAGAAGCCAACAAAAATGTTGTTGCCGACAGGGGCCGGGTAGCCGTTGAAAGAGGCCCCCTGGTATATTGTGCCGAATGGCCCGATAATGATTTTGAACTGCAAAGCATACTTGTGAACCGTACTCCGGAATTCAGGGTGGTCCCCGCTCCGGGAAAGCTTAATGGCATTAACCTTCTGAAAACATCTGCCCAGGTACTGGCTTACGACACTGAAGGCCGTCTGGTCACCAAAGATGTCACACTTACACTCATCCCGTATTATGCCTGGGCACACAGGGGGCCGGGATCCATGATGGTTTGGTTGCCACGGGATGTCAGTATTGCAAAACCGCTTATAACTTCCTTGCCGTAAATTTTGAGATATCCTAATGATGAAGAACATTTTTATTATCAGCACCATTTTCCTCCTGAACGTTGCCGTTTCTTATGCACAGGGAACAGTTGAAGATTATAAAAGAGCTTATGCACTCGCTGATGCATTCAGTCGTGAAAACGTATACTATTCTGATGTCAGGCCTGTCTGGATAAAAAACACAAATGCATTCTGGTACGTTCGGAATACACCACAGGGTCGTTTCTATGTGGTGACAGATGCCAATAAAAAGACAAGGATTCCGTTGTTTGATCACAAAGCACTGGCGGCATCGCTTTCCAAAATATCCGGGAAAGAAATTGACTCTGAAAATCTGATGCTGGAAAGGCTGCAGGTTAACAGCAACATGGATACTCTCAGATTTGTTTTTGAACGTCAACGATGGTCCTATCTGGTAAAGAAGAACCGTCTGGTTGACGAGGGAAAGATCTCTATTCCGCCTCCCGGGCCCCACTGGACAATAGTTGACGAAGAAAAAGAAGGAGATCCGGTTATTTCACCGGACGGGAAATTTTCCGCCTTTATTAAAGACAATAACATTTATATTAAGGAAATCGTTACCGGTAAAGAGAAACAAGTAAGCATTGACGGAACTGCAGGTAATTACTATTCCTCATACATCACCTGGTCGCCTGATTCAAAGAGATTGGCAGCCAATAAGATTCGTCCGGCTGAAAAAAGATATATTTATTATGTCGAATCTTCTCCCGAAAGCCAGCTCCAACCCATACTACACCAATTGGAATACGCCAAGCCGGGAGACGAACTCAGGTTCAAGCTCCCGTGTATATTCAACATAGAAGACGGGACCTCCTATGCAGCTCCTGCACCATCAATTTCGCCTCAGTATGAAGTCGGGAACCTTGAATGGAACCAAGCAGGAACGGCCGTTTTGTTTGATTTTAACCAACGGGGCCATCAACGTTACTGCATATTCGAACTATCAGCAGAAACCGGGAATTTGCGTCCCGTTATTGAAGAAACAAGTGACACCTTTGTAAATTATACAAGGTATTTCAGAAAGAACCTGCAAAACGGGAATGAAATAATCTGGATGAGTGAAAGAGACAACTGGAATCATTTGTATTTATACGATGTGCAAACGGCTTCTGTTAAAAACCAGATCACCATTGGCGAGTGGTATGTAAGAAACGTAATTCATGTGGATGAAAAGTCCCGTACTATCTGGTTCACTGCCAACGGGATGGTTTCCGGTGAAGATCCGTATCTGGTCAGGTATTACCGGATTGGTTTTGACGGAGAAGAGTTAACCTGCCTCACTCCCGAAGAAGGGAATCACCAGGCCTGGTTTTCTGACGACATGAAGTACCTGGTTGATGTATATTCTATGGTTGACAAAGCTCCTATAGCCGTCTTGAAGAATGCTGCCGATGGAAGTGTTGTCATGGAACTTGAAAAAGCTGATATATCCGGGTTGCTTGAAAACGGATGGAAGGCTCCAGAAGTATTTACTGCAAAAGGTCGCGACGGAAAAACCGACATATGGGGCATAATCATACGTCCTGTAAATTTTGATCCTGCCAGAAAATATCCTGTCATAGAATATATATATTCCGGCCCCGGCAGCCATTATGTGCCTAAAAGTTTCATCCCTTACAACCGAAACATGACATCTCTGGCTGAATTGGGATTTATTGTCGTTCAGATTGACGGAATGGGAACATCTTTCCGTTCCAAGGCCTTCGAGGAAATTTGCTTCAAAAATCTGGCTGATTCAGGATTCCCGGACCGAAAACTTTGGATCAAAGCGGCGGCAGAAAAGTACCCTTATATGGATATTGACAGGGTAGGTATATTCGGTGCTTCAGCGGGAGGGCAGGAATCAACTACGGCTGTGTTGCTTCATCCGGAATTCTACAAAGCGGCATATTCTTCCTGCGGATGTCATGATAACCGTATGGATAAAATTTGGTGGAATGAGCAGTGGCTGGGATATCCTGTAGGAGAACAATATATAACAGGTTCGAATGTTGAAAATGCCCATTTGCTTTCACGTCCGTTAATGCTTGTTGTGGGAGAGATGGATGATAACGTAGATCCTGCTTCTACCATGCAGGTTGTAGATGCCTTGATCAAAGCCAATAAAGACTTTGAACTGGTGGTTTTGCCCGGGGTTCGTCATACAATGGGTGAATCATACGGAGAGCATAAAAGATATGACTTTTTTGTACGTCATCTGTTAAATGTAAATCCTCCCAAATGGCAGGAATTGGAATA
This sequence comes from Clostridia bacterium, assembly GCA_028690885.1. GTDB lineage: Bacteria > Bacillota > Clostridia > DUPQ01 > DUPQ01 > DUPQ01. Next base: position 6,252 of record JAQVAJ010000023.1, on the reverse strand, counting down.
ATCATTATGAAAAAAATATTATTTCTGTTATTGATCTTAGTTTCTCTGTTTGCTTGTGAGAAATCCGGTGGATCTTCAAAAAGCATTAACACAGATTTTCATAATTACATTCTTGAAGGTTACGATATTACTTCTATAGCATTTGACAACCTGGGAAATGCATGGATGGGTACTTTTAATGCGTTTTCGCCAGGAGACATTAACAAACCCGAATTAATTAAACATAACATAGAATTAAATAGTTCCGTTATTTATAATGCTTCCAACTCATTGATTAAAGATTCAATTTATATTTGGGATATTGCAGTTGACAATAAAAACAACGTTTGGATTGGTTGTGATGGGTTGATAAAATTTGATGGTATTAACTTTACAAAATATTATCCCGGGAATACAATTATTCCGGAAGATTTTATTACTTCAATAGCCGTTGATTCGAAAGACAATATCTGGTTTTCCTCCAGCAGAGTTGCCAGTGGAGGTTTAGTAATGTATAATGGCACAAATTGGAATGTTTACACTCCGCATAATTCAGCCTTGTCTATGAATGGAATATCAAGTATTGCTGTCGACCATGATGACAATGTCTGGCTTGCACAATTTGGATATTTAAGTGAAGCTTGTCTGGTTAAAATCAATGATAATACATGGACTGAATATTTAAAAGAAGAATTAGCATCACCTCCGGCCAAATTGCGCAATATTGCAATAAATAGCAAGAACCGGGTTTGTGCAGTATTGGATTACACCCTAGATAATCCTGATTATTCAATCCAAAGAGATCAAATCATTATATTTGATGGTTTAGATAGTAAACAATTAGAGAATCCCGGTTTTGACAGTATTAAAGGAATCATTGTCGACAATGATGATAATATTTGGTGTGTTATTTCTAATATTAATGAAGAATTTCGGGGTAGCAGCCTGGCGATCTATGATGGAAGTGATTGGTTAATTGATAGTATGACATTTAGAAATACCAGGATCGAAACTATTGTTCAGTCAAAAGATAATAATATATGGTTAGGTACAGCAAATGGCGTATATACAAACAAACACTAGTTCAATATATTTAATAAACCTATGAAAATTAAACTATTAGCCCGATGCGTAGCCTTTGTGTCCATTTTTCTTTTCTGCGCTTGCACACAGAGTACATCATCAACGGTTTCGGGATTGTATCCCAACAACTTCAATGCAGAAAAGGACGGACAAAAAACAGGTCTGTACATATTAAAAAACGATAAGGGAATAGAAGTATGTGTAACAAACTTCGGTGGACGCGTTGTCTCTATTATGGTTCCCGATAAAGAAGGTGTTTTGAGGGATGTAGTCCTTGGATTCGACAATGTGGCCGATTATATGGAAATTCCTTCGGATTTTGGTGCTTCCATTGGGAGGTTTGCCAACAGGATAGCCCAGGGACGTTTCATCCTGGACGGTACCGTCTACGAATTGCCAAAAAACAATTTCGGACATTGCCTGCATGGTGGTCCCAACGGATGGCAATATAAAATCTATGAAGTGGAAAAGGTAACAGAAAATTCCATTACACTTGTGATGAATTCTCCTGACGGAGACGAATCATTCCCCGGGAACCTGACAGCTAAGGTTACTTATACCGTGACCCCGGAGAATGCTCTGGAGATAGATTACCGGGCTACCTCGGATCAACCCACGATCATAAATATGACGAATCATTCCTATTTTAATCTGAGTGGTAACCCGCTGAATCCTGTTATTGATCATGTCCTTTATATAAATGCTTCATGTTATACTCCGGTTGGCCGAACCCTCATTCCTACAGGTGAAATGTTGACTGTTGCAGCTACACCTATGGATTTCACCATACCAAAAGCAATAGGAACAGATATTGACAATACGGAATACGAACAGATCATGTTCGGGAACGGGTACGATCATAACTGGGTATTGGATACGAAGGGAGACAAGAGTGTAGTGGCAGCTACTTTGTATTCACCCGTAAGCGGTATAAAAATGGATGTCTATACAGACGAGCCCGGAATCCAGGTATATTCAGGCAATTTCCTGAACGGAACAGTAAAAGGAAAGAACGGTATAACCTACCAAAGACGTGCTGCCGTATGTCTTGAAACACAGCATTATCCCGATTCACCTAACCGTCCTGAGTGGCCAACGGTTGTCCTGAGACCCGGAGAAACGTATAATAGCCATTGCACATATAAATTTAGTACAGTAACCTTTTAATAATCAATTGTATGCAACTACTAGATTGGCTCGTAATTTTTATTTTCGCACTGGTGTTGGTAGGGATCGTTGTATGGGTGGTAAAAAAGAAAGCGAAAGATTCTAAAGATTATTTTCTGGGCGGACGCGATATAACATGGCTTGCCATTGGGGCGTCAATTTTTGCTTCCAATATTGGTTCTGAACACCTTATAGGTTTGGCCGGAGCAGGAGCTTCCAGCGGTATGGCAATGGCTCATTGGGAGATTCAGGGCTGGATAATCTTATTGTTGGGATGGGTTTTTGTTCCGTTTTATTCACGCAGCATGGTCCTGACTATGCCGGAATTCCTGGAACGCCGTTATAACAAAGAATCCCGAACCATATTATCTGTGATTTCAATGGTTAGTTACGTGCTTACCAAGGTAGCCGTGACTGTTTACGCAGGAGGACTTGTTTTCCAACAGGTATTCGGCATAGAAGAGCTCTGGGGTATTGACTTCTTCTGGATATCAGCCATTGGATTAGTCCTAATAACGGCGTTGTACACAGTTTTGGGAGGTATGAAATCTGTTTTATATACCTCTGTCCTTCAAACTCCTATCTTGCTTATTGGATCCCTGGTTATTGTGGTTCTTGGATTAAGAGCAGTAGGAGGCTGGGAAGAAGTTCTTGCAATATGCGGAGCAACTCCTGTAAACGAATACGGTGATACCATGGTCAATCTTATGAGGAACAATGGTGACCCTGATTTTCCATGGCTGGGAGCCCTGGTGGGTTCTGCCATTATTGGTTTCTGGTATTGGTGTACCGATCAATATATTGTACAGCGGGTCCTGTCCGGTCGCAATCAGAAGGAATCGCGCAGGGGTGCCATATTCGGAGCCTACCTTAAACTGTTGCCCGTATTTCTGTTCCTGATTCCCGGTATGATTGCATTTGCGATGTCCCAGAAAGGTGTTATAATAAACGGGGAACAATTTGTTCTCAATACGGCTGATACGGCTTTTCCGCAACTTGTTGCCACTTTGCTGCCGGCCGGGATCAAGGGTATGGTAGTATGCGGTATCCTGGCGGCCCTCATGAGTTCACTGGCGTCGTTGTTTAATTCTTCGGCTATGCTTTTTACCATAGATTTCTACAAGCGTTTCAAACCCGAAACTACGGAAAAGAAACTGGTCCGTATTGGTCAAATCGCAACCGTTGTGATTGTGATTCTGGGAATATTGTGGATACCTGTTATGAGAAGCATAGGAGATGTGCTTTATACTTATTTGCAGGACGTTCAGTCGGTTCTGGCGCCAGGTATTGCTGCCGCATTCCTTATGGGGATCATATGGAAACGTACCAGTGCAAAAGGCGGTATGTGGGGTTTAATCACTGGATTTATAATAGGACTTACCCGTCTGGGCGCAAAAGTATTTTATACCAGTGTGGAAACGGCAAATCATTCAGGTCTTTTCTATAATGTTTTCTATGAAACCAACTGGCTGTTCTTCTGCGGCTGGATGTTTCTGTTTTGTATTTTAGTAATTGTTATGGTGAGTCTCTTTACAAAGGCTCCCCAGCCGGCTCTGATACAGGGGCTGGTGTTCGGGACTGCTTCAGATAAAGAAAAAGCCGAAACTAGAGCAAGCTGGAATGCATGGGATATAATTAACACTTTGATTATTCTTGGAATAACTGCGGCTTTCTATTGGTATTTTTGGTAATTTAGCAGCATGTTGGAATCACTGAAAGAAAAAGTATTCAAAGCCAATATCATGTTGGTGGAACATGGTCTGGTGATCTTTACCTGGGGAAATGTTTCTGCCATAGACCGGAAATTCGGGCTGGTGGTTATCAAACCTTCTGGAATCAATTACCGGGACATGACAGCTGCCCAAATGGTAGTTGTCAATCTTGACGGAGAGGTTGTGGAGGGGGATCTGAATCCATCTTCGGATACCCCCACGCACCTTGCCCTCTACCGTGCTTTCCAGGGTGCGGGAGGTATTGTCCACACCCATTCGGTGTATGCTACTTCCTGGGCTCAAGCCGGGGTCGACCTTCCCAATATTGGAACAACCCACTCGGATTATTTTCACGGTGACGTTCCCTGTACCCGTGATATGACGCCTGAAGAGATCAAAGGAGATTACGAACAGGAAACCGGGAATGTGATCATAGAACGTTTCAGAAATATTGACCCTATGCATACACCGGCAGTGCTTGTAAAGAATCACGGGCCGTTTACATGGGGAGGAGATTCCTTTAAAGCGGTAGAGAATGCGGTGGTTCTGGAACAGGTGGCAAAGATGGCCGCTATAGCGTATTCCGTTAATCCGTCTCTGGAAATGAATCCGTTGCTTATAGAAAAACACTTTGGACGTAAGCACGGTCCCGGGGCTTATTATGGACAAAAATAACCTTCTGATTGCCATGAAGAAGGTTTTGGTCAGTTGTGTCAGCGTCCTATTGCTCCTGCTATCAAATGACGGATTATTGGCGCAAAAATTTTACAGCGACAATGGCGACGGCACATACACCAACCCCCTGATCCCGGCTGATTTTCCGGATCCGGATGTTATATTGGTAGGGGACACTTATTACATGGTTTCAACCACCATGTTTGTATTTCCGGGAGTGACCGTATTGAAATCTTACGATCTTGTTAATTGGGAGTATTGCAGCAATGCCGTGCCGAGATTCGATTTTAGTCCCTGTTATGATCTGAACGGTTGCAACCGTTACGGACACGGACAATGGGCCACTAGTATCAGGTATCATGAAGGGACCTTTTATTTGCTTTTTATAACGCTGGACGAAGGCGGATTTCTTTGTTCGTCAAACAAAGCCGAAGGCCCCTGGGAGATCACCAGATTGCCCAGGGGGTTTTACGATCCCGGGCTGTTTTTTGATGATGACGGGAAAATATATGTAGCTCATGGTTATGGTGAAATCAGCATCACCCCGTTGGATGAGCATTTTGCTCCTGCCGGCCCTGATTCCCTGGTATACACCGGCACTATCCGCCACGGATTGGAAGGAACACACGTATACAGGAAAGACGGCTATTATTACCTGTATTGTACATACGGGGGCAGGGACGGGATCCAGGTAGCGTTGCGTTCCAGAAACATTTACGGACCTTACGAAGAAAAAATTGTCCTGCGTGACACGATCCCCGGGGTTACGTTTGGAATTCACCAGGGTGCACTCATTCAAACGCAAACCGATCAGTGGTGGAGTGTGCTTTTTGTTGATAGCGGACCGTTGGGGCGTTTTCCTTCTTTGCAACCTGTCAGGTGGGTCGATGGATGGCCTGTGGCCGGAGTGGATGGGAAGGGGGTAATCACTTATAAAAAGCCCGATGTGGGAATAGTATACCCTGTGAAACAACTACCCAAATCCGATGATTTTGACGGAACAAACTTAGGCATGCAATGGGGATGGAACCACAATCCCGACCCCGAAAAATGGTCATTTACCCAACGTCCCGGCTACCTTCGTTTGGAGACAGGGAAGGTGGTTGATGATCTGAGGGAAGCTCCCAATATGCTTACTCAAAGACCGTTTGCTCATTATGATCATGAAATTTCAACCATAGGAACAACCAAAATGGATGTGGAGGGTATGAAAGATGGAGATGTGGCGGGTCTGGCAGTTTTCCAAGATCCTTACGCCTTCATAGCCATAAAACAGGGAAGGGGGAGCCGGAATCTTGTTATGGTCAATAACGGCGATTTGGTGGCGTCTTTACCCGCGGAATCGGATACCGTATATTTACGCGCTATCCTGTCAAACAGGATGGAAGAAGCCAGTTTCGAATACAGTTATGACAATAAGAAGTTCAAGCGGATTGGGAACAATCTCAGCATGAGGTTCAGTCTGACAGTTTTCACAGGAAACAAATTCGGGTTATACACTTATGCTACCGAAGAACCGGGTGGCTATGTTGATTTTGATTGGTTTACAATGGATTGACTATGGAAATGATAAAATTGCGCTCCATAGTAGTCCTTATACTTTTTCTTCTGAACCATACACTGGTCAATGCACAGG
>JAQVAJ010000022.1 GCA_028690885.1 Clostridia bacterium | reverse complement strand
ACGACCTACCGGGTATGAACCGGTTGCTCTAGCCAACTGAGCTACTTCGCCACGTGCATCGCACGGGTAATTTTAACAAAGCCTATATTGTTTGTCAACAAGAATTAATGATATAATTTATAACAGATAAAACGGAGGTGTCTATGTTATATCCATTAAAATTCAAACCGGTATATAAAGATTATATCTGGGGCGGTAATAATTTTTTGAAATTGAACAAGAAACTTGAATATCCCATAACAGCAGAAAGCTGGGAAATTTCTGCAAATAAAGATGGAATGGGCATAGTAAGCAATGGTGATTTGAAGGATGCTACACTGGAAAACGTATTCAGATGGTATCCGAAGGATTTGTGTGGAACAGCTTCACAAGAACAGTTTCCATTACTTATCAAATTTATTGATGCATGTTCACTTTTGTCGGTCCAGGTTCATCCTGATGATTTGTATGCTTATGAGAATGAGAATGGTGCATTAGGCAAGAATGAGATGTGGTATATCGTGGATGCAAAGCCAGACGCAAAACTAGTATATGGATTAAAAAAAGGAGTTACAAAAGAAATATTTGCAGATGCGGTTCAAAATAATCGTATTGAAGAGACATTAAACTTTGTTAATGTTAAAAAAGGTGACTGGCTTAACATTCCGTCAGGTTTGGTGCATGCAATTGGAGAGGGTATAATTATTATTGAAGTTCAGCAGAATTCTAATACTACATACAGGGTTTATGATTATGACAGAATAGGACCAGATGGAAAGAAAAGACCACTTCATATTGAAAAAGCTATGGATGTAATAAATTTTAATAATCCTGAAATACAAATTAATAAAACTGTACAATTTAAAGGTGTTGATTATCTTGTATACAATAAGTATTTTGCTGTTGAAAAAATTGTGTCAAATTTACAGTATTCGTCGGATACTCAGTATTCATCATTCCACACATATACAGTAATAGAAGGGGAGTTTGAAGTAGATGGTGTGCGAGTGGGCTTAGGAGAGTCAGTTTTGATTCCTGCATCTATGGAAAAATATACCTTAAAAGGCGGTTTTACTGCAATAAAGAGTTTTGTTCCTGATATTTCAAGAAGAGCTGTCTGTTAATTAATACAAAAAAATATGATATTGTCTTTTTTCCTATCGGAAAGGAGGCACATATGTAAAATAATCCTTGATTAAGATATAATGGTGTAGTACAATACTACCGCATTGATTCCTTGCCCCGTTTAGAAGGGGCCGATTAGACCAGAAGGAGGTAAACCAGATGAACCAATACGAAACAATATTTATTGTTGACTGTACATTGGAAGAAGAAGCCCAAAAGAACACAGTTGAAAAGTTAATACAGCAGATGACTGATGCTGGCTGTGAAATTGATAAGGTTGATGAATGGGGCAAAAAGAAGCTCGCTTATCCAATCAATTACAAAACAGACGGTTATTTTGTGTTAGTAACGTTTAAAGCACAACCGGACTTCATTTCCGAACTCGAAAGATTGTACAGAATTACTGAAGGCATCATAAAAGGCCAAACAATCAAGTTATAGGAGGAAGATATGAATAAAGTCATATTAATGGGACGACTGACAAAAGACCCTGAACTTAGAACTACTTCAAACGGAACACCGGTAGCATCATTTTCATTAGCAGTAAACAGAAGATTTGCAGCTAAAGATTCTCAAGTGCAAGCGGATTTCTTTAATATAACAGCTTGGTCCAAACAAGCTGAGTTTGTAAACAGGTATTTCAGAAAAGGGCAGCAGGTTGTCGTCATAGGAAGACTGCAGAATCGTTCATGGGAAGATCAGGAAGGCAAAAAAAGATATGCCACTGATGTCGTACTTGATGAAACATATTTTGCAGATGGTAAAAAAGACTCGAATGACAGTGATAACACCGGAAACAATGCTGGAGATGATATGGATTTCACTCATGTCGATATCTCTGAAGATGACGCATTGCCATTCTAGCAAGATAAGAATGAAAGGAGCGAACTGATATGGATCGCATGGATAGAGAAGATAGGAAAGATTTTAAATACAGGAAACCTAAAAAAAAGGTTTGCCAGTTTTGTGCTGATAAAGATGAATCTATAGATTACAAAGATATCAACAAACTCAAAAGGTATGTTTCTGAAAGAGGAAAGATATTGCCAAGAAGAGTTACGGGCACATGTTCAAGGCATCAAAGAGAGCTTACAATAGCTATCAAGAGGGCCAGACAGATTGCATTGCTGCCATATGTAGCAGATAAGTAAAAGATTAAAAGAGCATATGCTCTTTTTTTTTACTAGTGAACTTTTGACTGCAATAAAATCTATTATATATTAATACATAATATAATAATCATTAATTTGACATGCAGAACATAAAATGGTAATATACCCAAAGAACCTTAGGCTATGTGTTTGGAATACTCCGACCTTTTACATTGCTTATGGCGATAATAGAAAAGGAGAAATGATATGGAAAAAGAAAAGAAACAAGGAATTATTCAAAAATTCCAATTGCATGAAGGGGACACCGGATCACCCGAAGTGCAGATAGCTATTTTGACAGAGAGAATAAACCATCTGAATGAGCATCTAAAGTCTCACAAGAAAGATCATCATTCAAGAAGAGGACTTCTGATGATGGTAGGACAAAGAAGAGGATTGCTCAATTACCTGATGAAGGAAGATATTGAGAGATATCGTACCGTAGTTAAGGAATTGGGACTAAGAAAGTAAAACAAATACGGCGATTTTTCGCCGTTTTGCATATGTCCGGCGGTATTTCCTTAAAAACCGAGATTAAAGTCCGAAATATGGCGGGTTTTAATATCTGTTTTCAAGTGGAATATCTCCGGAAAAAAATAAAAGGAAATAAATAATGTACGAAAATCACAAAAAACATGTAATTAACTATGCGGGCAAAGAATTAGTCATAGAAACAGGCAAGCATGCCCAGCTTGCTAATGGATCATGCCTTGTAAGGTATGGTGACACAGTGGTTCTTTCCACTATAACGGCTTCAAAGGAGCCAAGGCCTGGTATAGATTTTTTCCCTTTGAGTATTGATTATGAAGAAAAGATGTATTCAATAGGACGTATTCCAGGAAGCAGAAACAGAAGAGAAGGCAGACCTTCAGACGCTGCAATATTAGTATCAAGAGTAATAGACAGACCTATGCGTCCTCTTTTTCCACACGACTTAAGAAATGATGTTGTAATAATATGTACAGCTTTATCAGTGGAGCAGGATAATCAGCCTCAGTTGGCAGCAATGATCGGAGCTTCAATAGCAACTAGTATTTCCGATATACCTTTTAACGGACCAGTAGCAGCAGTTGCTTTAGGGCTTGTTAACAACGAAATCATAATAAATCCAGATGCTGCTCAAAGAGCTGTGTCAGATATGTATGTAACATTGGCCGGTACAAAAGAAAAGATCTGTATGATTGAAGCTGAAGCTAAACAGGTTTCAGATGATATTATGTATGATGCTTTGATGAAAGGTCATGAAGAGATAAAAAAAGTCTGCGAACAGATTGAAAAGATAGTGTCCGAAATCGGTAAAGAAAAATTTTCTTATACATCATCAGCAGTTCCACAGGAAGTATATGATGAAGTAGCAGGTATTGCTAGTGAAGAAATGAAACAGGCTGTATTGGCAGTAGATAAAACTGTAAGAGACACGAAAATAAGCGAACTTACTGCAAAGGTTAATGAGCAGTTAGGGGAAAAATACAAAGATAATCCAAGCTATATAGCAGATTCCTTATATAAACTGGAAAAGAAAGTTGTAAGGCATTATCTGCTTCACGAGAAAAAAAGAGTGGATGGCAGAAGTTTAGATGAAATCAGACCTTTATACTCTGAAGTTGGTGTTCTTCCAAGAACACATGGGTCAGCTATGTTCCAAAGAGGCCAGACACAGGTATTAACCAGTGTTACTTTAGGTGGAATGAGAGAGGTTCTTCCTCTTGAAATACTTGATGAAGCTGAAACAGAAGATAGATACATCCATCACTATAATTTCCCTGCATATTCTGTTGGGGAAGCAAAGACCTCAAGAGGCCCAGGAAGAAGAGAAATCGGTCATGGAGCACTTGCTCAAAAAGCTCTTGAAGGTGTTATACCTTCAGAAGAAGATTTTCCATATGCTATAAGGGTAGTTTCTGATGTATTGATGTCAAACGGTTCTACAAGTCAAGGTTCCGTATGCGGCAGCACATTGGCTCTAATGGATGCAGGAGTGCCGATTATTGCTCCTGTTGCAGGTATTTCATGTGGTTTGGTTACTGATGAAGAAGATCCGGATAATTTTGAAATGATGATGGATATTCAGGGAATAGAAGATTTCTTTGGTGACATGGATTTTAAAGTCGCTGGAACACATAAAGGAATAACAGCTATACAAGTTGATATTAAAGTTGACGGGCTTACTCCTAAGATTATAAAGAAAGCATTTGAAATAACCCAAAAAGGCAGAATATACATTCTTGATGAGGTTATGCTTAAAGTTATTGACAAGCCTAGACCTGAATTATCACCATATGCACCTAAGATAATTACTATGACCATAAATCCAGAAAAAATTAAGGATGTTATCGGTACAGGTGGAAAAGTCATTAACAGGATAATTGACATGACAGGTGTTAAAATAGATATTAATGATGACGGAACAGTATATATACTTACTGTAGATCAGGAATCGGGAGATAAAGCAGTTTCAATTATTAATGGTATTGTAAATGATCTTGAAGCTGGTATGATATTTAATGATGCAGTAGTTACTAGAATAATGGAATTTGGAGCATTTGTTGAGTTAGTTCCTGGCAAAGAAGGTCTTGTTCATATATCTCAGATTGCAAATGAGAGAGTTAATAAGGTATCTGATGTATTATCAGTAGGTGATAAGATTGATGTTAAGGTAGTAGAGATTGATAGACAGGGAAGAGTAAATCTTTCCAGGAAAGCTCTGTTATCCAAGTAAAACAATGCCCGGGTAACACCGGGCTTTTTTAATGAGAAACAATATGATTGAAATTGAAAAACTTTCAAATGGTATAAGGGTAATATTCGAGAAACTGCCCGCAAAGAACATAATAAGTATAGGTGTTTTTGTTAAAGCTGGAAGTAATTATGAGAATGAAGACAACAAAGGTATCTCTCATTTTATTGAGCATATGACATTCAAAGGCACAAAAAGCAAAAGTGCTAAGAACATAGCAATCATATCCGATCAGATAGGAGGAATGCTGAATGCATATACCGGAAAGGATATGACTTGTTTCTATATTAAAACAACATCAGATAATTTAGGTGTCGCTTTAGAGCTTATCTCTGATATGCTTCTTCAATCAAAGTTTGATGATTTAATGATAGAAAATGAGAAAAAAGTAGTAATGGAAGAAATTGCTATGTATGAGGATTCTCCCGAAGACTATGTTCATGACCGGCTTGAAGCTGAGATGTGGAAAGGAAATCCCTTATCTTTTCCTATATTAGGTTCATTGGAGACAGTTAGCAGTTACTCATATGATACTATTGTTTCATATATGAAAGAATTTTATGTATCATGTAATACAGTTATTTCTGTTTCAGGATCTTTTGATAAAGAGGTAATTCTGGATATGCTTGAAAACTATTTTTCCGATTATCCACAAGGCGAATGTCATAAAGCAAACAACGGTGGATTAGCTGTTTTCAGACCTGTTAATATTTTTAAAGCAAAGAAAATAGAGCAGGCTTATCTTTCCATGGCTTTTAAGGGTGCATTGCATGACTCCGATGAAAGATATCCCTTTGCAGTATTGTCAGGAGCATTAGGTCAGAGCATGTCATCAAGATTATTTCAAATTGTAAGAGAAGAAAAAGCTCTTGTGTACAACATCGGCTCATCAAATGAATTCTATCAGGCAGGAGGAATTCTAAATATATACGCTGGATGTAATCCTTCAAGATTCGATGAGATGATGGAGTGTATTAAGGATATTATTTATGATATCTGTTCTAATAACCTCGATTCAGAAGAGATTACAAGAGCAAGAGACCAGATAAAAACTGGAATGTTATTAGGTATGGAGACAACGGATTCGAGGATGATGTCTAATGGCAGGAATCTGCTTCTAAGAGGCAGACCCATTACAAGAGAAGAAGCCATTAAAAAGACAGAAAAAGTTACAGCAGAGGATATCCTCGATATCGTAAATAAGTATATCAGCTGGGATAATAAAGCTGTATCTGTATTGCGACCGAATAAACCAAGAAAAAAGATTCAGTAAACCATATCCTCAATGACGTCTTTTGCAGCTATGGCAGACACATTATTGTCTGCCATTTTACTTATTATATACATTGCTTCGTCAAGATTAGCTGTTAAATCATTTACAGTACATGTATCGGTTATTTGGCCTTTATTCTTTGTTTCAACCTTTATTCCATATGATTTGCTATTGGTTCTAATTTTAAATTCTTCGATTATAAAATAATCTATGTCCAAAATATTCTTTTCTTCATCTGCTAACCGGGATGATCTTTTTAATTTGTATGATGTCATAATAACCTCCTGATGCTTAGCATGATAATATGATATAATGTATTATTGAACAGACAAAATAAATAAAGGGAATCACAAATCGGCGTCGAATAATATATTGGAGGGACAATGGCTGACAGATATATTTATCCAGAACCGTTAATAGAAGAAATCATATCCAAAAATGACATTGTTGATACAATATCACGATATGTTAAGATTGACAGAAAAGGGAAAGATTATTTCGGACTGTGCCCATTTCACAAAGAAAAAACACCTTCGTTTTCTGTTGTGCCTGCAAAGCAGATATATTACTGCTTTGGATGTAATAAAGGCGGGAATGTAATTAATTTCATTAAGGATATTGAAAATCTTGATTATGCTGAAGCCGTCCGTCTTTTAGCTGAAAGAGCAAACATTAATATTCCTCAGAAGAACAGTTATGTTGATGAGGCAACGCTAAAAAAAGAAAAACGCACATATGAGATGAATAGTATAGCTGCAAGATTCTTCTTTGACTGTTTAAAATCTAAAGAGAATCCTGAACCATTACATTACCTTATAAACAGGAAAATTGAAAAAGATACCATTGTTTCCTTTGGTATAGGATATGCACCAAATGATTGGACAAAACTTACGGAATTTCTTAAAAAGAAAGGATTCAGTGAGGCGGAAATTATCGAAGCTGGTTTAGGCTCTAAATCAAAAAATGGAACAATTGACAAGTTTAGAAATCGTATAATGTTTCCAATAATAGATATAAGAAACCGTGTTATAGGATTTGGCGGTAGAGCACTGGATGATAAAGATGTCAAATATATGAATTCACCTGAAACATGCGTGTATAAAAAAAGCAAAAGCCTCTTTTCAATGAATTTTGCTAAAAACAGCAGGGAGGATTATGTAATAATTGTTGAAGGATACATGGATTGCATAAGTCTTCATCAGGCAGGTTTTACGAATACAATAGCATCTTTAGGAACAGCGCTTACTGATAATCAGGCTAAGCTTATTAAAAGGATATTCGGTCAGGCGGTTATAGCATATGATAATGATTCAGCTGGGCAGAATGCTTCTTTAAGGGGATTAGATATGCTTGCAAATATGGGATGTGTGGTAAAGGTTCTTATATTACCTAAAGAAGATAAGCACGGAAGAAGCATAAAAGATCCAGATGATTTCATTAAGTACAAAGGCAAAGATGAATTTAAACAGGCAATTAAGAAATCATTAATGCTTGTTGAATACAAAGCACAGCTTTTGCGTTCAAGTTGTGATTTGAATACATCTGAAGGACAGATTGCTTTTTTGAAAGGTGTCGCATCAGCAATCGGACAGGTAGAAAGTCCGGTAGAAAGGGATGTTTACATAAAAAACATATCAGCAAGATTTAACACTAGTTATGATGCACTTTTAAAGGAGGTTCAAAACAGGACTAAAGACGACAGTGATACTCAATACAATCAGATAAAAGCAAAACCGGTTACAAAAATAGCTTCTTCACTAAGAGATAGATATACTGAAAAAAAACTCGATAAAATTTTCTATTCAATATTAGTGCTTTTATGTAACAATCCGGGATTCAAAGATGAAATACGAAAAGAGTTGATTGAGGCAGGGATGACTCATAATGATTTCAGCAAGGAACTTCTAGAAGAGATTTTAAATAAATATGATTCAATGGAAAGCCCAGATGAAGCAAAAATATCAGCAATGCTCGACGATGAGCAAAGAAGCGTTTTTATAAAGGAAGCCGCTGAATACCATACTATATCTGATCCGAATAAAGCTTTATCAGATTATATAGCAAGATATAGACACGACATAATTGTAAATAACAATATAGTTCTTAGTAAGGCACTCGTATCTGAGGGAGTGACTGAAGAGGAAAAAGAAAAATTGAAAGATGAATTGAGAAGAAATACCGCAATGCTTGGCAAGTACAAGATAAGCGGTTAACAGGAGGAAAAATGGAAGAAAAAGCTAACACAGCAAAAAAAGAAAAATTGCAGGCTGTTGAAGAAGAGGTTACTCCTCTCACATTTGACAAAGTCATGCAGGATCTTATGGAAAAGGGGAAAGCGAAAGGATCATTGATATCTCAAGAAATCACTGACAGTTTTGATGAAATTGAAGTTAATGCTGATCAGATGGATAAGCTTTTTGAGATGTTTGAAGAAGCTGGTATTGATGTTGTTGATGATGAAAAAGATATATCGGAAGTTGATTATGAGACAGAAGATATCGAAATAACAGTACCAGATGGCGTATCAGTTGATGACCCTGTCAGAATGTATCTAAAGGAAATAGGTAAAGTGCCTCTGCTAACAGTTGACGAGGAAGTTGCCTTAGCAAAAGGAATAGAAGCAGGAGACGAGGAATGCAAAAGACAGCTCGCTGAAGCAAATCTGCGTCTTGTAGTAAGTATAGCTAAAAGATATGTAGGCAGAGGATTACAGTTTCTTGACCTTATACAAGAAGGAAATCTTGGCTTGATAAAAGCAGTAGATAAATTTGATTATACAAAAGGATACAAGTTTAGTACATATGCTACCTGGTGGATAAGACAAGCTATAACAAGATCAATTGCTGATCAGGCCAGAACTATAAGGATACCTGTTCATATGGTTGAGACTATTAACAAATATACCAGAGTTTCCAGGCAGTTAGTTCATGAGCTTGGAAGAGATCCTACACCTGAAGAAATAGCCAGGGAAATGAATATGACAGAAGACAAGGTAAGGGAAATAATGAAGATCAACCAGGATCCTGTTTCTCTGGAAACTCCTATAGGTGAAGAAGAAGATAGTCATTTGGGTGATTTTATACCTGATGAAGATGCGCTTGCCCCTGCAGATGCAGCTGCATTTACATTGCTTAAAGAGCAGCTTATGACAGTCTTGGATACTCTTACCCCCAGAGAAAAGAAAGTACTCAAACTCAGGTTTGGACTTGATGACGGCAGAGCCAGGACATTAGAGGAAGTTGGCAAAGAGTTCAATGTAACTAGAGAAAGAATAAGGCAGATTGAAGCAAAAGCATTGAGAAAACTCAGACATCCCAGCAGAAGTAAGAAACTTCGGGATTATCTTGAATAAACCTTTTACTTTTTCATTTATGTAGAAATAGTACCAAATATTTATCAGATATTATAGGACAGCTAATGCTGTTCTATTTTCTGATGCTCTATGGCATATCACTTTGAGCTTCTTTTCTGTTTTCAATCAAGTAAACAATCAGAAGCGATAAAGATATGAATATGAAAGAGCCGGAACTGTCTATTATTATATCAGTAAATTCAAATGCTCTTCCTGGTACAAATAACTGATGTACTTCATCAGTTATCGCATAAATTACACATGTTGCGAAAGCAAGTATTGCTACTTTTCCATTATCTCTTATTTTTAATGATTTATATGCATTAACAGCCAGTACACCTAATATTCCAAAAATAAAAAAATGAGCGAATTTACGAATAACACCTTGATATATTTCCAGTAATTCAAATTGTTCTGATGGATTCATATCCTTAAAGCCACGGTATGTAATGTTCAATATGAATGTAAGTACAGATCCGCTTGTATCAGAAGATTTTTCAGCATTCTGAGCAGACAGGATAAAAATAACTATCATCCAGATAATGAAAAGGGACCATGATATTAAAATTCGAGCGTTACTTGTAAAATAACCTTTTATTTTATTCAAAATGTTAATTCCATTCTAAAAATCTTAAGTCCTATAATATACTATGAGAATAGAAAAATCAACATTCTCAGTATGGTGTATTTACTGTATTTACTGTATAATTATAAAGGGGCTGATATGTATAATAATTGTCTGAAAGTAGTATATTCACATGGTAATAATGGTAAGCATATCGTTCATGAATTCAATGAACCTGGTGTTTTTAATGACTGTGAACTGGAAATAATCAAATCTGGAAACAGTAGTACATATATTATCCGTTTTCCTGATGGTGTTACGCTTCATCATGTCAGTATCGAAAAGCATTATAATTTTTCTAAAAATTCAAGAGTTTTCTGTAACGGATATCAAAGCTGGTCAGTAAGCAGAGAGTATGAAATAGATGAAAAAAGTGAAAACCTTGCTTTATTGGGGCACCTTATAAATAAACACTATTCTTTGGATAGATATAACGGTCAGGATAAGATAAAAGCTAAAGGTAAAAAGGGTAATTTCTTAAGTTATACATATACATATATTAAAGAAGAGAAAAACTCGAATAATATTATGTTACTGGGTTCTTTATCGGAAAGATCAGGGTTTACAATATATCAGCATGATGCAAATAATAATACAATAGTAATTGAAAAAGATTGCGAGGGGTTGGAAAATGTAAATAAATACATGTTCAGCTTATATGAGGATGAAGGCGGTTATGATG
>JAQVAJ010000021.1 GCA_028690885.1 Clostridia bacterium | reverse complement strand
GCTTATTGCTGGATATTCTTTATCTTGCTTAACAGACGGCATTTCATTTGCTCTAAGTATTCCGCCTGGATCTCTGGATATGCTCACTTTTGCCCAATCTTCTACAGGAGCATCTGCATCACACCAGTTAGGTATTTCAAGTCTTGCATCATAATACTCACCATTTCTAAGGCTGTTAAAGGTGATAGGGCTCATATGACTTTCCCATGTTATATCAGAAGGTATACATATCTGCTTGTTATCCTTTGTTGTAATATGTAACTCGCAGATTAATTTCGGACTTCCTTTCCATGAAGCAGCCTGCGTACTCCACTGGTCTGTCGTAGGAAGATTAAAAAAACCGTTACCTAAAATTACGCCAAGCATATTACTGCCCTTTTTTAAATATTCAGTTATATTAAATGAATAATAGAGCAGTGTTTTATCATATGCGGTATATGGTGGATCCATAATATGGTCATTTATCTTTTTCCCATTTACATAAGGTTCAAAAAAACCAGCGCCAGCTATGTATAGCATTGCTTTTGAAACATCATTATTTACGTTGAATCTTTTTCTCAGATAGGGAGACGAAGCCATAAGCTCTCTTGGAACCTTAAATCCGCTCTGAATAAATCTTCCTTCCCACTTTTCTTCTAATTTTCCAGTATCAAAGAAGCCATCTTCACTTTGAGCTCTCTCACCGGATTTATCAGTTATACTCACGTTCCAACGATATGTCGTTCTTGGCATGAGTTTTTTTCCCTCATACTCAATTAGAACAGATTCATCTGATCGAACATTTTTAGAGTCCCAGACAAGTTTTCCACCTGTCATAACCTTAATTCTATATGAACGCTGTCTGTTTCCTCTACCGTCTTGTATAAGTTTCCATGAGAATCTTGGAACCTGATCAATTCCAACTGGGTTTTCCAGATAATTTACTGTTAAATCCTTAATTGTGATAGACATGTTTTTTCTCCTGACTTAGTTAATTAATAATCTAATTATATCTTTTTATAGAAGAGATAACAAGGTGAAGGGAAATAAAGAAAATAAAGAAAATAAAGAAGATAAAGAAAATAAAGAAAAAACAGAAAAAAAAAGAAAACAAAAAACAAAGACAGGTATAAACCTGTCTCTGATGAATTTAAGTTATATTATTAAATCTTACTTAAATATCTTAGCAACGCTTCCTGCGCCTACTGTTCTTCCACCTTCTCTAATAGCGAATCTTAAGCCTTCTTCCATAGCGATTGGTGTAATAAGAGAAATCTTCATGTCTATGTGGTCACCAGGCATGCACATTTCAATACCATCAGGAAGATTAGCAACACCAGTAACGTCTGTTGTTCTGAAATAGAACTGAGGTCTGTAACCTGTAAAGAATGGAGTATGTCTTCCACCTTCTTCAGCTGTAAGAACGTATACTTGGCCTTCAAATTCAGTATGAGGTGTAATTGATCCTGGTTTAGCAAGAACTTGTCCTCTTTCGATATCTGTTCTCTGAACGCCTCTTAATAGACATCCGACATTATCTCCAGCTTGTGCGAAATCAAGAATCTTTCTGAACATCTCAACACCAGTTACAACTGTTGAAGAAACTGTTTCTTTAAGACCAACAACTTCAACTGTATCCTGAACTTTGATTGTTCCTCTTTCAACTCTACCTGTAGCAACTGTTCCTCTACCTGTGATTGAGAAAACGTCCTCAACAGGCATTAAGAAAGGTCTGTCAACTGCTCTTTCAGGTGTAGGTATGTATGAATCAACAGCTTCCATAAGCTTAAGAATAGATTGATATTCTTCTGAAGTCTGATCTGTTGATGTTGATTCAAGAGCTTTAAGAGCTGACCCCATAACTATAGGGATATCATCTCCAGGGAATTCGTACTCTGAAAGGAGTTCTCTTAATTCCATTTCAACAAGTTCAAGAAGTTCAGGATCATCAACCTGGTCTGTCTTATTCATGTATACTACGATAAAAGGAACACCAACCTGACGAGCAAGCAGTATGTGCTCTCTTGTCTGAGGCATTGGTCCGTCAGCTGCTGAAACAACAAGTATTGCTCCGTCCATCTGAGCAGCTCCTGTGATCATGTTCTTAACATAGTCAGCATGGCCTGGGCAGTCAACGTGTGCATAATGCCTGTTTTTTGTCTCATACTCAACATGAGCTGTAGCAATCGTGATTCCTCTTGCTTTTTCTTCTGGTGCTGCATCAATTTGATCGTATGCTTTGATAACGATATTTTTATCAGATAAAGCTAATGTCTTTGTAATAGCAGCAGTTAATGTAGTCTTGCCATGGTCTACGTGTCCGATAGTACCAATATTGCAATGTGGTTTAGTTCTTTCAAATTTTGCTTTTGCCATTTTATTTTTTTCCTCCAATTATAATGAGCTGGTTAAATATTAATCATATACATTCTACATATGAATGCATATTGTGTCAATAGTTGGTTTTGAGGATTTTTGCAGCCGTTTCGTCAGGAACCTTCTCAAAATGGTCAAATTGCATAGTAAATGTGCCTCTTCCCTGAGTATTTGATCTGAGGTCTGTTGCATATCCGAACATTTCTTTTAAAGGAACCACACTAGTAATGATTGACTCAATTCCTCTTGCTTCTACATTTTCAATTTTTCCTCTTTTTGATGTTATATCACCCAAAACATCCCCAAGATAATTTTCAGGTACGAATACATCAACGCGCATGACAGGTTCTAGTAAGATAGGGTCTGCTTTAAGGCATGCTTCCTTGAAAGCCATGCTTCCAGCAATCATGAATGCCATTTCTGAAGAATCTACTTCATGATATGATCCATCAACAAGCGTCACAGCAACGTCAACTATAGGATATCCGGCTTTTATGCCATTACCTAAAGATTCCTTTATACCTTTTTCAACAGCTGGAATGTAAACCTTAGGTATTGCACCTCCAACAGTCTTATCAGTAAATGTGAATCCATCACCTTGCTTTGCAGGCTCTATATCAAGAACTACATGTCCATACTGTCCGTGTCCGCCAGTTTGTCTGACGAATTTTGACTCTCCACGCATAGGTTTGGTTATAGTTTCTTTGTATGTTACCTGTGGTCTTCCCTTTGTCGCATCAACCTGAAACTCTCTTCTCATTCTGTCAACTAGGATATCCAGATGCAGTTCTCCCATTCCGGAAATAATCATCTGTCCTGTATCTGAATCGGTTTTGTATTTGAATGTAGGATCTTCATCAGAAAGTTTTTGTAGAGCTGATGTCATTTTCTCCTGATTTGCTTTATCCTTTGCTTCAACAGAAATAGAGATAACAGGTTCAGGAAACTGCATTGACTCAAGAATAACTGGATCTTTTGCATCACACAAAGTATCTCCTGTTACAGTAAATTTTAAACCTACAGCACATGCTATATCACCTGAATATACTTTATCTATATCAGTTCTGCTGTTTGAGTGCATCATTAGTATTCTGCCTATACGTTCCTTTTTATTCTTAGTTGCATTAAGAACGTATGAGCCTGTGTTCAGTGTTCCTGAATAAACTCTGAAGAAGCATATCTTTCCGACATAAGGATCAGACATTATTTTAAATGCTAATGCAGAAAAAGAATCGTCATCATCTGCCGGTTTAGTTATAACTTTACTGTGATCATTCATATCCACACCTTCAATAGCATGAACATCTATCGGTGAAGGCAGATAATCGGTAACAGCATCAAGAAGCTTCTGAACTCCTTTGTTTTTGTATGATGATCCGCATATTACAGGTGTTATCATAAGTTTAATTGTTCCTATCCTGATAGCTTTTTTGATTTCCTCATCAGAAACCGTCTCGCCTTCAAGATATTTTTCCATTAGATTTTCATCTTCATCACAAACCGACTCAATCAATCTGATACGATAATCCGTTGCAAGTTCCAACATATTTTCAGGAATATCTCTTTCTTCAATATTATTACCTAAATCGTCCATATAGTAATAAGCTTTGAATTTAACAAGATCAATTATTCCAGCAAATGTTGATTCTGCGCCTATAGGGATTTGTAATGGTACAGGATTTGCATTAAGCCTTTTTTTCATCATGTCGATACAATGATAAAAGTCAGCACCGGTAGTATCCATTTTATTAATATAAGCGATTCTTGGCACTTTGTATCTGTTTGCCTGTCTCCATACTGTTTCTGACTGTGGTTCTACTCCGCCTTTTGCGCAGAAAACTGACACAGCGCCATCTAGTACTCGAAGGCTTCTTTCGACTTCGGCTGTGAAATCAACATGACCTGGTGTATCGATGATATTCAAGCGGTAATCTTTCCAATAGGCTGTAGTAGCTGCAGAAGTGATTGTTATACCTCTCTCCTGCTCTTGTTCCATCCAGTCCATCGTAGCTGCGCCTTCATGAACTTCTCCCATCCTGTACAACTTTCCTGTATAGTAAAGTATACGTTCGGTGGTAGTAGTCTTTCCCGCATCGATGTGGGCCATTATTCCTATATTTCTTGTGAATTCCAGTGCATAGTCTCTTGGCATATTATCTGTTCCTGCTTACCATCTGTAATGAGCAAATGCTTTATTGGCTTCTGCCATTCTGTGCATTTCCTCTTTTCTCTTGAAGGTATTTCCGACTCCGTTTACAGCATCAAGTATTTCAGCTGCAAGTCTTTCCTTCATTGTACGTTCGTTTCTTGATCTGGCAAACTGTGTAAGCCATCTTAATGCAAGAGCTTGCCTTCTCTCCGGACGAACTTCCATCGGAACCTGATATGTTGCTCCACCAACCCTTCTGGCTTTTACTTCAAGTGCAGGCATAATGTTGTCCATTGCCTGTTTGAAAACTTCCAGCGGGTCTCTTCCTGTTTTTGTCTTAACGATTTCAAAGGCATCATAGCATATCTTTTGAGCTACGCCTTTTTTACCGTCAAGCATTATATTGTTTATTAGTTTTGTTACAACCTTATCCTTGTATAAAGGATCGGCTAACACTTCTCTCTTTGGGACATGTCCTTTTCTTGGCACTTGTCTTCCCTCCTTAATAATAATTTTTCATAGGTACTCAACCATTTCAGCTGTCAGTGCCGGTACATATCACTTTTTAAGTATATATTAAGTACCTGACACTTCAATGTACGTTATTTACCTTTTTTTGCACCATACTTGGATCTGCCTTGCTTTCTGTTAGCAACTCCTTGGGTGTCCAATGTTCCTCTTATGATGTGATATCTGACACCTGGCAAATCTTTAACTTTTCCGCCTCTGATAAGAACAACACTATGCTCTTGCAGATTATGTCCGATTCCTGGTATATATGATGTCACTTCATATCCATTAGTAAGCCTTACTCTTGCAATTTTCCTCAAAGCTGAATTAGGCTTTTTAGGTGTGCTTGTTTTAACTACTGTGCAAACACCTCTTTTTTGAGGACAAGCAACTGTTGTTGTTCTCTTCTTAAGAGTATTCATGCTCTTTTGTAATGCAGGTGAGAGTGATTTCTTGTTTGAAACCTTTCTGCCGTTTGATACTAATTGATTAAATGTTGGCATCTTTTTCCTCCTTTCCTTTATAATTTATATATTCATTTCAATATACATACTACTGCTGCGCATACACTTATGCCGTTCAAAAGACCGAGTTCTCTAGATGTTTTAACATACTCTACATCTATCTCCTTCTTATTGCATATTTCTACAACTGGACCGGTTAAAGAACTGTTTGCATCTTCTGCAACATACACAAGTTTTGCTCTATTTTGTTTGATGGCTTTTACTGTTTGCTTCAGGCCTATAACCTTATTCTCATGTACAGCCATTTTAAATCCTATTCCTTCTCTTCTTCCTCTTCTTCTGACTTAATTTCATCATCAGAATCGGTTTCTTCCAAAAGGCCTTCATTATCATACTCTTCGGAATCGTTTTCGTCAAGGTTTTCTACTTCATCTTCTAAATCATCAAAAAGATCAAACTCTTCATCAAATGCTTCTTCAGAAATCATTTCCTCGTCCTCTGTTGGATCCATTTCAAGATACGGATCCTGATAAGCGTTCATTCCTGTACCTGCTGGTATCAGTTTTCCGATAATAACATTCTCTTTCAGGCCTATTAGATTATCAGTCTTACCTTTGATGGATGCTTCTGTAAGCACTCTGGTTGTTTCCTGGAAAGATGCTGCTGATAAGAAAGATTCTGTTGCTAACGAAGCTTTGCTTATTCCCAGAAGAACTCTTTCTCCTGTTGCTGGTTGCTTGTTATTCTCCAGCGCAATTTCATTCTGATCTTCAAACTCTGTAGCATCACAGTAACTTCCTGGTATAAGATTTGTGTCACCGCAATCTTCAACCTTAACCTTGCGAAGCATCTGTTTTACAATTATCTCAATATGCTTGTCATTTATATCGATACCCTGAAGTTTGTAAACTTTCTGAACCTCACAAGCTATATATCTGTGAACTCCGTCCACTCCCTTAATTCTTAAAATGTCATGAGGATTCTCAGAACCTTCTGTTATCTTATCGCCTTTTCCAATTTCGTCACCATCTTCAACTGTGAGTCTGGATCCGTATGGTATAGTATATGTATGTGATTCATCTTTGCTAGTTACTATAACTTCTCTGCGTTTCTTTGTTTCATTAATTTTAACAACACCTTCGGTTTCTGCAATAATTGCAAGTCCTTTTGGCTTTCTAGCTTCAAACAATTCTTCAACACGAGGAAGACCCTGGGTAATATCATCACCGGCTATACCGCCTGTATGGAATGTTCTCATAGTAAGCTGTGTACCTGGTTCACCTATGGACTGTGCTGCAATAATTCCAACTGCTTCTCCAATATTAACCGGCTTGCTTGATGCAAGATTCATTCCGTAACATTTAGCGCATACACCAAGATGTGATTTACATGTAAGAACAGATCTTACTCTAACCTGCTTGATACCCACTTCTATTATCCTGTTTGCTGCATCAGCGTCAATATATCCTCCAGCTTCAACTATAACTTCGTTCTTGTCATTTGGATTAACTATCTCATTTACTACATATCGGCCATAAATTCTTTCGCGAAGTCCTACAACTATTTCACCGCTGTCAACAACATCATAAACAAGTATATCATCTTCAGATCCGCAGTCCTCATCCCTAACTATTACATCTTGTGAAACATCAACAAGTCTTCTTGTTAAGTATCC
Source organism: Clostridia bacterium (assembly GCA_028690885.1). Taxonomy (GTDB): domain Bacteria; phylum Bacillota; class Clostridia; order DUPQ01; family DUPQ01; genus DUPQ01. The sequence continues at coordinate 3,956 of JAQVAJ010000021.1, read as the reverse complement.
TGAGTCAGCTGTTCTTAATGCTGTATCCGCAAGACCTTTTCTCGCACCATTACTGGATATGAAGAATTCTAAAACATTCAATCCTTCACGGAAGTTAGACTTAATTGGTATTTCTATTGTCTTACCAGATGTATCGAACATCAGGCCTCTCATACCGGCAAGCTGCTTAATCTGATTTGTATCTCCTCTTGCTCCTGATCTGCTCATTATGTTCAATGGATTAAATGCATCCAACCCATCCATTAGCATTTTTGTTACACTATCAGTAGTATCTCTCCATAACTTGACAACCTGGTCATGTCTTTCTTCATCTGTAATCAAGCCTCTTCTAAAGTCTTTTGTAACCTTATCTACTTTAATTTCTGTTTCTGCAAGTGTTTCACTCTTCGAACTAGGTATAATCATATCGCTTACAGATATTGATATAGCTCCCTGAGTTGAATACTTAAATCCAATTGTTTTAATTTTATCAAGCACTTCTGCTGTTTTAGCTATACCATGCTTAGTTATACATCTGTCAATGATTTTTGTTAGGTCTTTTTTGCCAACCATCTGATCTATTTCCAAATCAAACATTGTTTCAGGATTACTTCTGTCTACAAAACCAAGATCCTGAGGTATAGCTTCATTAAATATAACTTTTCCGCAAGTTACATTTATAATTCTGCTTTTTATCTTCCCGTCAATTTCCTTATATGTTCTCATTTTTACTTTAGAATGAAGTGTAATTGTCTTTTCATCTAAAGCAAGTAGCATTTCGTCAAAATCACGGAATACCCGTCCTTCACCGACTTCACCGTCTTTAGCTGTAGTCAGATAATATCCTCCCAAAACCATATCCTGTGTAGGAACTGTAATTGGTTTCCCGTCTTTTGGTGCGAGAAGATTATTTGATGAAAGCATCAATACTCTTGCTTCCGATTGAGCTTCTGCAGAAAGAGGTACGTGAACAGCCATCTGATCTCCGTCGAAGTCAGCATTATACGCTGTACAAACCAGTGGATGAAGTTTAATAGCTCTTCCTTCAACCAATATTGGTTCAAAAGCCTGTATTCCCAAACGATGTAACGTTGGTGCTCTATTTAAAAGTACCGGATGGTCTTTTATAACATCTTCAAGAATATCCCATACTTCATGACGAATTCTTTCAACCATTTTCTTCGCACTTTTTATATTCTGTGCGAATTTATCGGTAACAAGACGCTTCATTACAAATGGTTTGAAAAGTTCCAGTGCCATTTCTTTTGGAAGACCGCACTGATACATTTTTAATTCAGGTCCGACAACTATAACTGAACGACCAGAATAGTCAACTCTCTTTCCAAGAAGGTTCTGTCTGAATCTTCCCTGTTTACCTCTTAGCATGTCAGAAAGTGATTTTAAAGGTCTGTTTCCAGGACCAACAACCGGTTTTCCTTTTCTACCATTATTTATCAAAGCATCAACAGCTTCCTGAAGCATTCTTTTTTCATTTCTGACAATAATATCAGGAGCTGTGAGCTCAAGAAGTCTCTTTAGTCTGTTATTTCTATTGATAACTCTTCTATAAAGGTCATTCAAATCTGATGTTGCAAATCTACCGCCATCTAACTGAACCATAGGACGAAGATCAGGGGGAATAACAGGAATAGTATCTATAATCATCCACTCAGGCTTGTTTCCTGATACTCTGAATGACTCCATAGCTTCAAGTCTTTTAATTATTCTGCCTCTTTTTTGGCCTGTGCTCGATTGAAGATCTACCTTCAATTGTGCACTTTCAGACTCAACATCAATTCTTTCTAATAATATCTTTATGGCTTCAGCACCCATTTTTGCTACAAAAGAACCTCTGCCATATTTGTCCAGCATTTCTCTATACTGCATTTCAGTTAAAAGATCTTTAACCTCGATAGTCTTGTCATTAACTTTAACGTCTTCGTTATTAACATCCAGTACGATATAAGAATTAAAGTATAAAACTTTTTCTAAAGATCTCGGACTCATGTCCAAAACCAGACCCATTCTGCTGGGGATTCCTCTGAAATACCAGATGTGTGAAACAGGAGCTGCAAGCTCTATATGACCCATACGTTCTCTTCTGACCTTGCTTTTTGTGATTTCAACTCCGCAACGGTCACATATGATGCCTTTATGCCTTACTCTTTTATACTTTCCGCAATGACATTCCCAGTCTTTGGTCGGTCCAAATATCTTCTCGCAGAAAAGTCCGCCTGCTTCAGGTTTAAGTGTCCTGTAGTTAATTGTTTCAGGTTTCTTTACTTCGCCTCTTGACCACTCCTTAATCAGCTCGGAAGAAGCCAAACCTATTTTAATCATGTCGAAATTTGCGTAATCCTGCATTATCTACTCTCCCATGTCATCTAAATCAACTATATCCTTTACATTGGATATCTTTGAATAATCTGTGCTGGTGTCATCTTCATCAGCATCTTTTAATACCATATTGGATATGTCATCTGAATCAATATCTTCATCATCTTCTAAGTCATCCGTTTTTTTGGACAATTCCATATTGAACAATTCGTCATTATCAAATGCATAATCTTCAGTACCTGAAATATTTATATCCAGTCTTGGCATATCATCTTCACTACCGTCACGGAACATAACAACGGAGTTGTCAGACTTTAATATCTTAACATCCAAAGCAAGGCTCTGAAGTTCTTTTACCAGTACTTTGAAGGATTCTGGTATACCTGACTTCGGTATACTTTCGCCTTTAACAATAGCTTCATATGTTTTTACTCTTCCAATTACATCATCAGATTTAACTGTAAGTATTTCCTGTAAAGTATATGCTGCACCATATGCTTCAAGTGCCCAAACTTCCATTTCACCAAAACGCTGTCCTCCAAACTGTGCTTTACCGCCAAGAGGCTGTTGTGTTACTAATGAATATGGTCCTGTTGAACGGGCATGTATTTTATCATCAACAAGATGATGAAGTTTCATCATATACATGTATCCGACTGTTACTCTGTTATCAAAAGGCTGACCAGTTCTTCCATCATATAGAACTGTTTTGCCATCTTCAGATAATCCTGCCATCTTCAGACATTCTATAATATCCATTTCAGAAGCCCCGTCAAATACTGGTGTAGCTATTTGCCATCCTAATGCTCTTGCAGCATAACCTAGATGAACTTCTAAAACCTGACCGATATTCATACGTGATGGAACTCCTAACGGATTAAGAACTATTTGTAATGGTGTGCCATCTGGAAGGAAAGGCATGTCTGCTTCTGGTAATACACGGGATATAACACCTTTATTACCATGACGGCCTGCCATCTTATCGCCCACAGATATCTTTCTTTTCTGTGCAATAAATACTCTGACCACCTGGTTAACTCCTGGGTTCAGATCATCTCCTGATTCTTTGGTGAATAATTTAACATCAACAATAATACCTGACTCACCATGAGGTACTCTTAACGATGTGTCTCTAACATCTCTGGATTTCTCACCGAATATTGCTCTTAACAGTCTTTCTTCAGGAGTAAGTTCGGTTTCTCCTTTAGGAGTTACTTTTCCAACAAGGATATCTCCTGATCTTACCTCTGCTCCTACACGAATAATCCCTCTTTCATCAAGATCCTTAAGAGCATCATCTCCGATATTTGGGATATCTCTTGTAATATCTTCAGGTCCAAGTTTTGTATCTCTTGCTTCAAGATTATATTCTTCTATATGAATTGAAGTAAATACATCCTCCATGACCATTTTCTCACTTATAAGGATAGCATCCTCATAGTTATATCCTTCCCATGTCATAAATCCGATAAGTATGTTCTTACCAAGAGAAATTTCTCCACCATCTGTTGAAGGACCATCTGCTATCACGTCACCGGCTTTAACAAATTCTCCTTTTTTAACTATAACTTTTTGATTTATACATGTTCCCTGATTACTTCTCTTATACTTTAAAATGTTGTAGTTGTCTTTTTGACCGT
>JAQVAJ010000020.1 GCA_028690885.1 Clostridia bacterium | reverse complement strand
CATTATTACTCCTATAACTATTAATGCTAATATGCTTTGTTTAAATTTGTTTTTAATTTTGATCACCCTGTTCTTTCTTATTCTTTATATTGTAAACGTATGCAAGTATTTCAGCAACTGCTTTGTAGTGTTCATAAGGTATGAAGTCACCAATCTCTGCTTTTTTAAATAAAATTCTTGCAAGTGGCTTATTTTCTACTATATATATATTATTTTCTTTAGCAATTTGCTTTATTTTCTCAGCAATGAGCCCTTGTCCCTTTGCTACAACTATTGGAGCTGTGTCTTTTTTGTGTTTGTATTTAATTGCTATAGCAATATGTGTAGGATTGGTTATTATCGCATCAGCGGTAGGTACTGCATGCATCATACGTCTTCTTGCTATCATGCGCTGTCTGCTCTTAATGAATGATTTAATCTGCGGATCTCCTTCAGTGTTTTTAAATTCATCCTTAACTTCCTGCTTTGTCATTTTCATTTTTTTCTCATAGTCAAACCACTGATAAATAAAATCTATCACTGCCAAAGTAGCAAGTCCTATTAATATACTGGTCAGTATGCTTATCATCACTGATAATGCTTTGTGTAATGCAGGCAGTATTTCATAAAAGCTAAGATAGGAAAATTCCAGCATAGCCTTATTAAGTGCTGAGTATGACAATATGATTATAAGTGCCATTTTGCCGAGATTCTTAAAAAGTTCAAATAATGTTTTTTTAGAAAATATTCTTTTTAATCCTTCTATTGGATTCATTTTTTTTAAATCTGGTTTTAATTTTTTTGATGTAAACAGAAACCCTACCTGCATATAGTTTGTAAGAAGGCCCATTGCCAATAATGCTATCATGAAAACACCTGCTGTATCAAAAAACAGTTTAAGGTATTTCCTGAAATCAAAAACTACTTCAATTTCTGTAATATATAGTGAACTTTGAAGAAACAGAACTAGTGATGTTCCGGCATGACTGAGATATACACCTACCAGTAATGTAATAACAAGTAAAGAAAAAGCATTACTTACTTCTATACTCTTATGTACATCGCCTTCCTTTTTGGCATCTCTTCTTTTTTTCAGTGTGGCTTTTTCTGTCTTTTCACCAGCCATCAGCTCAAACTCCTTATCAGCATCATAGCACTCTCAAACATGCGGTCAAAATACACTTCCATCATTTGGAAGAGAGGTCCTATCATAAAATTCAAAATAATAAGTGATATAGCTATTTTAACAGGTATACCAATTATAAATACATTCATCTGGGGTAAAAATTTAATTATTACTCCTAATATAAATTGTGTTACAAGAATTAACAGTATTAAAGGTAGTATAAGCTGGACGGAATATGCATATGTAAAAGTAAACGCATTGAAGAAAATTTCATAAAAAGTACTATTAAGACTGCTACCGACTATTGGAATACTGTCATACATAGAATGGATTAGAAAAACCAGTTTTGAAGCTCCGTTTAAAACCAGAAAGGTTAGAAATCCCATTAGGTAAAATAAGTTACCTGTAAGTGGAACCTGCATCTGCATCTGAGCATCATAAATACCACCTACATTAAACCCTATCTGCATATCTGCAAGCTGGCCGATACCATAAAAGACTGTAAAGAAAATAAGAGTTATGAAACTTATTGAAATACCTATGAGGGCTTCTTTTATCACTAGCCCCAGATACATACCGCTTCCCATTTCAGCTACATCTGGAAAGGTCTCAAATCCAAGCATAATAACAACACTTAAAACAGCCGTTAACCCTATTTTTGTAGTTACAGGTATTCCTCTTCTTCCAAAAACAGGTGATACGAAAATAAATGACGCTATTCTTACTAACACAAGTAAGAATACATCTATATTTGTATAAACGACTGAAAGACTGTTCATACCTCTCCTAAATCAATGATAATATCTGATTAAACAGCTCCCTCGCATATTCCGTTATCTGACCGATCATCCATGACCCTAAGAGTATTAATCCTAAAAAAACTACAACTATTTTTGGTACAAGTACCATATTCTGCTCATTTATCTGAGTTGCCGCCTGAAAAACAGCAATTATAATTCCAGTTACCATAGCAATAATCATAACTGGTAAAACGACTTTAAGAACAACTGTCAAAGCATCTTTTATTAAGTTAACTACCAAAGCCTGATCCATTATTTCTCCTTTTCAGTTTAACCGAAGCTCATGATAAGAGTCTTCATTATCAGTTCCCACCCATCAACAAGTACAAAAAGTAAAACCTTAAAAGGCAAAGATATCATAGACGGAGGAAGCATCATCATGCCCATAGACATTAAAATACTGGATACTATCATATCTATCATAATAAATGGCAGATATATCATAAATCCTATCTTAAAGGCCTTTGTCAGCTCCCCTGTTATAAATGCAGGTATCAAAACACTCATAGGCATTTCTTCAAGTGTTTCAGGAGTTTCCTCAACACCTGACAGCGACAAGAACATATTTATACTTTCCGGTTCGGTCTGCGCTTCTTTAAACATAAATTCCTTTAATGGCATTTCTGCTGCTTCAAGAGCCTGAACAATAGTCATTTCCTCATTTACATATGGGTCATATGCTACGTCCTTAATCTGACCTATGGTTGGTGACATTATAAATATCGTCAGAATCAGAGAAATACCTATTAATACCTGATTTGGCGGCATCTGTTGAGTACCCATTGCATTTCTAGTAAATGATAATACGACAAGAATTCTCGTATATGATGTCATTAAAAGAAGAATGGTCGGTAATACAGTTAATAATAGCAGAATAATTACTGTAGGCAGTAAATTCGAATATCCGGATAAGACATCCAGTCCCTGCTCTAGTACTTCTGTAAGGTCATCTTCTGCTGCTATTACGGAAAAAGGGGTAAAAGCGACAAGTAAAGTGGCAAATATACCTATTTTTCTTTTTTTTGCCATTAAAGTTTCCTTTCGTTATCTTTTGATCTTGATAAGAAATTCGAAAAAATGTCTTTAAACTGAGGATTTGATATATCCTGCTCGAATTGTTTAAGATTTTCTTTTTTCACTTTGTAAAGAAGGTTTACTGAAGAAGATGATATCCCTATTACCAAAACATATTCTCCTATTTCCACTAATTGAATCTGTTTATCCTGAGATATAGCTATTCTATCTATTATTCTTGCATATTTACCCGCTGACAACCTATTTGCTTTGCCTGTCATTTTCTTCAGTATCCAGTAAAATGCCAGTAGTACTCCACAAATTATAAACAGCCCCAAGATTAACGGTAAGAAATCTTCAAACTCCATTCAAAACCTCCGGTACATTATATTATAATAGTAATATTAATGCAATAGGACTTGTATTAATGATACATGAACCCGAGCAAATATATAGATAATATTTGTCATTTATAATGAGATTAAGTACCACTCAAATTTGACATTAAAATAAGCTTTTAATATACTAATTTAATATTAAATAAGTAAATGATGAAAGGAATCAAAATGAAAGTTAAATTAACACTAGATGAGCCTGTAATCGTTTCATTAGGACCTACAGTAGAAGAAGCTAGCTGGGGAACACACCAGTTTCCAGCAATCAATACTGATGACACCGGTAATATCGGCGTTACATTTCATGGAGCAAAGGATCTTATTGAAGCATATGGAACAGAACCATGTCTATATATTTCAAAAGATAAAGGAAAAACATGGGAAGAAGTTGATTCAAAGGATGTTCATAATACTAAAACTCGCTTTGGTATTAAACTTCCAAACAAAGACAGATACACCATGGAAACAAGGACTCCTGTTAAAGTAGATACATCAAAACTTCCTGAACCGATGCCTTTTCAACACGATACAATAAAATTATATCCCGCTGAAGGAGTTTCTGATGAAATGCTGGATAAGAGATGGCGTTATCTTGTATTAAGTGAAGGTCAAGATGTTCCTGAATACAAATATTTCGATTATGATAAAAAAGGATTATGTATTACAAGTTCATACGATGCATTAGTTCCTCCTTTTCCTTTTGGAAGAATTCGTATCGACCATGAGAATACTGTCTGGCAGACCACATACAGACGTTCAAGAAATCCTGACAATTTAGGCTTTTCTCCATATTACAATACGCATTATTATACTTTTTCACAAGATTACAATTACCTTTACCAGGCAAGCTGGATTCCATATATTCCAGATACAAGAATTTTCAAGAATTCTTTTGTTACTGAAGGATTTGCAGAATCTGATATAGCATTTTTACCTGACGGTTCATGCATTACTCTAATGAGAACAGGCTCAGACACCCCAAGTTTTCTTGCAAGGTCAACAGATAAAGGAAGAACCTGGTCAAAACCAGTAGTGTTTGACGATAAAGGTGTATGGCCATGCTTATGTGTACTACCTTGCAATGTAACATTAGCTTCATACGGAAGACCAGGTTTTTATATCAGAGCAACAGCTGACCCGACAGGTCTTTCGTGGGATGCTCCAGTTGAATTAATTACCTCAAATGACCGAACATGTGAAAGAAACACCCCTATAAGTATATACAACCAGACATCTAGAAGAGGCACATGCTCATATTCTGACATGATTGCATTAAATGAAAATACAGCAATGGTCGTATATTCAGATTTCTTTGTACCAGATGAATTTGGCATTAAAAGAAAAGCTATTCTGACTCGTAAGATACATGTGGATATTTAATTACCACAATCTGGAATCAGGTACATCTACCCATTCACTGTTATTCTGAATGGATATTGTACTCATCATACCAGGCAGGGATATATCCAGTCCCCTGTGTATATCAATATATGGTTCTTTATTGTTAATTATGGAATCTACAACACTTATAAACATAAATGCGTCTGCTCCTTCATGACCTCCATAAGTCTTTGCATACCATACCCATTCCTTGTAAATCTGAGGAAAATATCTGGATTCAAATATGCTTAAGGGAAGCCATGTGTCCGAATTATCATGAAAACTTCTTGGTCTTTGTTCAGAAGAACCAACTATATCTTGTATCCAGATATAATCTTTGGAATCAGGAATTCCCCTTCTTGATTCGAATGCTCCCTTAGTTCCTGATAATACATACTGATTGATTGAAGGTCTTGGACTGGAAAGATCATTCTTTATTTTAATAAGTCTGTCTTTTTCAGTCTTACAAAGCATTACAGTGGTGCTTTCCATTCCAAAAGGTCTGCCATCTGCATATCTGAACCTGCTTCCACTTCCAGAGCACATTACCTTCTTGACCCTGTCCCAGTCAAACCAGCTTAATATCGGCCCCAAACTGTGAGTTCCATATGTCACACCATTGGTTCCAAAAAGAGTATCGAATCTCCATGGTGTAAATTCTGCAAGTTTCTTGAGATCGTGCAGATATTCTCCTTCAGCATAATGCAGCTCACCTAAGAGACCTGCCAGTACCATTTGCCTGACAATAAGGACATGCTTTGCAAAACACATATTCTCCCCGAAGAAGTATTTGGCTTTTGATTTTCTAACTGCCTGAACCATCTGTTTAGCTTGTTCAATATTAAAAGCTACTGGAACTTCTCCTACTACATGCACTCCTTTTTCCAATGCCATAATAGTGTGTTCACAATGATATTCGATTGGTGTGCATACAAATACAACATCAAGGCTCTCTTCATTAAGCATCGTCATATAATCTGTATACTGTGGTATATCATGAAGGTTTTTTTCTTCGACAGACCGTGCCATAGCTTCTTCACTTATATCACATACTGCAGCCAGTTCTGTTTTCGGATACTGTCTTACAAGGTCTGCAAAGTGTCTTGCTCTTCCGCCTATACCTAACAACCCAACTCTGATTTTCTTTTCCATGTTATCCATAAAACACCTCAACAATGCTATAATTAATAAATATCTTACATTGAATTATGAAACCAAACAACATTAATCCAGTTCTTTTATAACCTTATACCATTTTAATATAGTATCAGTGTCAAAACTGGGATACCCTGCCATGTAATGGTTTTTGTATATTTTGTTATCTACTGTCCATTCTATGATATATAGTTTTTTTGTTCCGGGAATTTCAAAAAACTCGTTTATCTTCTTGTTTTTCCCTCTTTCAATAAATGTATCTCCTTCAACAACTACCAAATTATCTTGATATTCATACACTTTGTAATTAACCGATTTATCAGAGTTTGTGTCATTTGCAAGATACACTGCTCTTTCCCATCCTTTTATCTCATCAAGCATTACACACACAGGCTCCTGTACTCTCCTTATGACATCAAATGCAAGCTTCTTATCAAAATAGTAATCCACAACTGCGTCTGATATCCCCGGCCAACCATCAAGAAGGTTCCACCATAAGATTCCTGTCATGTCCCATTTTTTTATTCTTGTTCTTTCAATAAAAAACTTAAATGCTTCAGCTTGTGAAACCTGAGACACAGTTATAAATGTTTCAAGAGTATCTGGAAGCTTCCCTACCAGGACTCTTACCTGATTTGCCATTAATGTATTTCTTCTTCCAATAATATCCTCAATCAGATAATCTTCAGTGCTGTGATGTGCCCAAGTCTTATTTCCTTCAATTGGCCATAAGTCTTCTTTCGGTATGTATTTTTTTAAACTTTCAAGGCCCGGACATCCATGATAGCCTGCTTCTGCTATGAATTTTGCTGAAACATGCTTGTAAAAGTCATCCTTAAAATATGCTCTTGGTCCCCATATGTGCTGTTCAGGCACATTATATGAATCAAATCCATCAGGTATTTCAGGAGATGATTTTAAGTATATTCTAAATGGGTCATGCTGCTGTACGGCTTTTTCCAGTACTTCTGAAGATATCCTGTTGTGCTTGCTCTTGTAATCTGGGTACCAGTATCCATCTAATGTTGTGTCTATTTCATTATCCCCGCACCATAATACCAGGCTAGCATGATTTCTAAACTTCTTTATAACTTTTTCTGCTTCTTCATATACTGTATTAAAGAATTCTTCTGTCTGAGGGTAGTTTGAATTACCGAAAGTAAAGTCCTGCCATACCAGTATTCCGTACTGGTCACAAAGATTATAGAAATCAGTTTCAGGATAAACATTCCCTCCCCAGCATCTTATCATATTGCAGTTACATTCAGCGGCAAGCTCTATTTCTTTTCTTTGTCTTAAATGGTCTTTGCTGTGCAATATATCCAAAGCTATGTGATTGGTTCCATTTATGAAGGTAGGAGTTTCATTAACAAAAATCTTAAATTCCTGATTACCTTTTTCAAATCTTCTTTCTAATCTGAATGTTCTTAATCCGATTATATCCGTTCTTGTATCAACTACATTGTTATTATAAAGCAACTCCATTGTAACGGTGTAAAGATTCTGTTCTCCATACCCCCTTGGCCACCATAATTTCGGTTTATCTATCAAAAATCCATCATTCCCGCTTACAAACCATGATGGAATTGTATATTCAAATTCAGAATCTTCACATATCCCTTTGACTCTTATCATAAATCCCGAAAGATCGTCATGGTCAGTCGTAAATCTGTAGGCAAAACGCATTCTTATCTTATCCATGCTGAAAACAGGTGTTGCATAATATGCCTGCGTTATCCTGGTATTCTTTACTGCTATTATTTTTACATCTTTCCATATTCCTGCTGATACCAGCCTTGGAAGTATATCCCACCCCATCATATGTGGAGCTTTACGTATATATGGAAGTTCCGAGCAGTGGCGACATCCTCTCATCCATACAGAATATTCTTTGCGTCTTATGTAGTTCATAACAGAATATATCCGGACTGAAAGGGTATATGTATTGCTGGGAGTTATAAGGTTAGTAACATCAAATTCATGTTCAACCAGCATATTTTCTGTATGACCAATCAATATGTCATCAAGATATATATCAGCAATTGTATCTATCCCGTTAAAAAGAAGAATATATTTGTCACCATTTAAATTGTTCGGTATATCAATTGTTCTTGTATACCACCACTGATAATACTCGTATTTCATATAATCAAAGGAATTCTGGTTGACATATGGGTCTTTTTCAATACTTGTCCTTACAAGATCAGCTTCCACATTACCCGGAACTTCCGCTTCTATGCATCTGTAATTGCTATTTTCCAGTTGTGAAGGTTTATCTATGTGAGCATCTTTCTCTTCTGTAAAGTAAAGATTCCATTTTCCATTTAAGGTTATATTATTCATTTTTTGTTAGTCCTTTTACATAATATAATATTGCAAGATCTCTTTTTAAGACAAATAAAGTCCTGTACCCGATGCTCTTTTTAAAACATTCTTTCAAAATCTCAATAGCTAAATTTAAATCAAACCAATGTGGCTTATACCCTCTCTTCTTTTCTTCTTTTGTTAACTTGAGAGAACCTTTTTTTCCAATAGTCTCTGCATAGTAACAATGTGAAATATGAAGAAAATCTTTCTTAGCTTTATGTTCTTCAACAATTCCAAGATAAGATAAAATATGACAGTGGTATCCTGTCTCTTCCTTTATTTCTCGTATAAATGCCTGTTCTTCTGTCTCGTCTTCCTCGATTCCACCGCCTGGAAGTTTGTATATATCTGAATCTGATACATACATCAGAGCTATCTGCCCTTTATTATTAAACAAAACTCCCCTTGAACCATATTTAGAAATTCGTGATACATATTGCGGTTCACCTTCGTTTAGGATATCTGAGTCAGTAATTTTTAGATTCAACATGTTCCCCCGCCTAGCTACAATTACTCAGAATGCTCAATATCGGTATTATATCATAAAAAAGAAGCCATGTATTATACATGGCTCCTTAAGATATAAAATTTAACTAACTTTTTACAATCCTTGCAATTACTCCTGCTCTGACAGCTTCTTATATGTCTGATACCTGAGTTTTGCATCTTTTTCTGTCTTTTCAAATAAATCGTCGGCTAATTCAGGGAAGGTTACCTTAAGTGATGTATATCTTGTTTCACTTGCTAAGAAATCCTTGAAACTGCCGGTTGGCTCTTTAGAATCTAATACAAATGGGTTCTTTCCTTCTTCTGCTAGCATTGGATTGTATCTGTAAAGATGCCAGTAACCAGCTTCGACAGCTTTCTTCTCCTGAAGCTGTGTGGTTCCCATTCCTGTTCTAATACCATGATTTATACATGGCGCGTATGCGATTATGAGGGAAGGCCCATCATATGCTTCAGCTTCTTTAACAGCCTTTATAAACTGGTTCTGATCTGCTCCCATAGCTACTTGTGCAACATACACATACCCATATGACATTGCCATCATACCAAGGTCTTTTTTCTTTACCTTTTTGCCTGCTGCTGCAAATTTTGCTACTGCTGCTGTAGGTGTAGATTTACTTGCCTGTCCGCCTGTATTTGAGTAAACTTCCGTGTCGTAAACAATTACGTTTACATCCTCACCTGAAGCAAGAACATGGTCTAATCCGCCATAACCTATATCATAAGCCCATCCGTCTCCACCTGAGATCCACTGTGATGTTTTTACGAAGTAGTTTTTCTTGTCAAGTAATTCATTGACTATATCATTTTTTTCACAGCATCCGAGCTTTTCTAATAACTGTTCGCTTGCTTCTCTGGTAGTCTCACCATTATTTTTGTTATCTAACCAATTCTGAGCTGCTTCTTTAACACAATCACATGCATCAGACTCCAAAAGCTGCTTTAATAATTCTTCTATTCTTTCACGCATATGCCTTGTAGCTATATACATACCGAATCCGAATTCAGCATTATCTTCAAACAATGAGTTAGCCCATGCAGGTCCATTTCCATTGCAATCCATACAGTAAGGTGTAGCTGGTGCTGAACCTCCCCAGATAGAGCTGCATCCTGTAGCATTTGCCACCATCATTCTGTCACCGAATAACTGAGTAATAAGCTTCATATAAGGAGTTTCTCCACAACCTGGGCATGCTCCTGAGAATTCAAGATAAGGCATATTGAATTGGCTACCTTTTACGCTGTATTTATTGAAAGGTGTTTCTTTTACAGAAAGTTTCGTTGCATATTCCCAGTTAACTGCCTGATTCATCTGAGTATCAATAGGCTTCATAACAAGTGCTTTTTCCTTTGAAGGACAAACTTGTGCACAGTTTCCACAACCTGCACAGTCATATGGAGATACTTGAATTCTGAATGTAATTCCATCCAATCCTTTTCCAACAGCTTTTTTAGTTTCAAAACCTTCTGGAGCGTTCTTCTGCTCTTCTTCATTAACCAAGAACGGTCTTATAGCTGCATGAGGACATACATATGAGCACTGATTACACTGTATACAGTTATCTATGTTCCATTCAGGAACCTCAACTGCAATACCTCTTTTCTCGTATCTTGCTGTCCCTTGCTGCCATGTTCCATCTTCAATTCCAACAAATGTCGATACAGGCAGTGAATCACCTTGCTGAGCATTCATGACCTCTACAACATTAGTTATGAATTCAGGGTATTTTTTATCTTCTTTTGGAAGGTCTACTGCTTCTTTCCATGTGGCTGGAACTTTTACTTCAACTATGTTTTCTATTCCCTTATCAACAGCGGCATTGTTCATGTTAACAACTTTTTCACCTTTTTTGCCATATGATTTAAGAACAGCGTCTTTCATATACTTAACTGCATCATCAATAGGTATAATATTGGAAATCTTAAAGAATGCAGACATAAGTATCATATTAGTTCTTCCGCCAAGACCTAGTTCCTGAGCTATCTTAACAGCATCTATTGTGTAGAACTTAACATCATTATTTGCAATATATCTCTTCATATGGCCAGGGAGGCGTTCTTCCATTTCCTCGACTGTCCATCCTGTATTGAGAAGGAAAGTTCCACCTTTTTTTACGTCTGATACTATATCATACTTATCTACATAACTTTGATTATGACATGCTACGAAATCTGCATCTGATACAAGATATGTTGATTTGATTGGACTCTTTCCAAATCTTAAGTGTGAAACTGTAATACCACCGGATTTTTTGGAGTCGTATGCAAAATATGCCTGAGCATACATATCAGTATGGTCACCTATTATCTTGATTGCATTCTTATTAGCGCCTACTGTTCCGTCAGAACCGAGTCCCCAGAATTTACAGCTTACTGTACTCTTTGGGGTAGTATTTATTTTCTTGGCAACAGGAAG
>JAQVAJ010000019.1:6239-11217 GCA_028690885.1 Clostridia bacterium | reverse complement strand
CATGTTACCACCTCTTTCAATCAATACAGAATAACACTATTCTGCTATCTTCTAATATATACATTCATAATACCTGTGTCAAATAGTTTTCCATCTCATTAATAACTATCTGCGTATCAGCATAAGCGAAATATTCGTGGTTTTTTCCCATCATATAAATCTGTCCGGATACAAAACCCATAGTATGCTCACTGTTAAGGCTCATAATGTTTCCACAATTATCTTCGTCTGGCTTTATTTCATCGTTGTTTATCCACTTGTATCCTTTTAATTTAGCAAATTTCAGAAAGATATATTCCCTTCTTCTATTATTTACTAACTCAAAAAATACCGCTCTTCTTTTCTCTTCTGGTTTCTTTAACCATTCATCCATTTCATTCAAATTCTTGATTGTTATCATTTTATGCCTCCTTTTTTTATGCATATAAAGAGAGGCAAAAAAATACCCATCACGACAGGATGAGTTTCCCCTATCATTCAAGCGTTAGCACCTTGTCACTGACAGGTTGCTGTGTGGTCTTGGAGCTTGTCTCTCGCACACTCTTTATAGGCTATCTATTATATTACCATATATTCCTTATTTTGTCAATGTGCTATCGGCTTAATGCTTGTATTGCTTCTTCTTCTTTTGATAGAAAAAAAATATCTTTTCCATTATTGCATTCATATATAAAGTCTTTCAGGCTCTTAGAGGTATACTGGGTAAAGTCACCCACAATTGCTGCTCTTATTTGATAATTTATGAACTTTTGAAGTATATCTCCAGCTATCTTGGTTTTAAGGTTAAAAAATTCTTCACACAACACTGACTCGTAAATTACAATACGATTACATCCGGTTTCATAATTTATATTCGCTATGAAATCC
This sequence comes from Clostridia bacterium, assembly GCA_028690885.1. Taxonomy (GTDB): domain Bacteria; phylum Bacillota; class Clostridia; order DUPQ01; family DUPQ01; genus DUPQ01. The sequence goes on along the minus strand of JAQVAJ010000019.1, from coordinate 10,350 downwards.
AGAGCTGACTGTACATCACATATGAGCGCATTACTGCTTTTAACAATTGCTATATTCTTACCATTTTTAATTACTATTGATACTTCCATATTGAATTACATCTTCTTTCTTATAAATAATATTCGTTATTAACTGAAGCTTCTTGAATGAATTTAATACTGTTATGTATGATATCATATAGTTATATCTGTAATAAAGGTGGATTATGCTATTTAATAAAATAAAATTCATTTCAGCAAATAGAGAGTTAAAAGATAACGACAACACTCATGACCCTGCGTATATGTTCAGGAAAATATTTTCTGTTGAAAAGGGCTTTAAAAAAGCAATTCTCTACACCGCAGGACTTGGCCTTTGCTATCATTATATCAACGGATTGTCGATAAGTGATGACATATTAACACCAGCAACTTCTGATTACATAAAGACCATTTGGTATAACAAATATGATGTAACTTCATTTATAAATGAAGGGGATAATATTTTTGCTTCATTATTAGGTAATGGTTTCTTTAATGAGAGTTTTAAGACTCCCTGGAACTATGATACCGCGCCATGGAGGGAAGTTCCAAAACTTATTTACCGACTGGATATATATTATTCGGATAAAACAGTTGTTGTTGAATCAGATGAATCATGCAAAGTGACAGACGACTGCTATATAACATATAACCAGCTCAGAAGTGGTGAACACTGTGATTTGAGAAGATATAATCATACATGGACACAGATAAATTATGATGATAGTAAATGGGAACAACCGGTTAGGTCGTCCAAACCTGATAATATAGTATTCAGAGAACAAAAAAGCCAGCCTATAAGAGAATGTGAAATTTTTAAAACTTCTCTTATTAAGAAAACTTACGAAAACACATATTTGTTTGATGTCGGACAGAACATTTCAGGATATATAAGAATTGAAACTGAAGAAAATTGTAATGATCATTTGATAATAAGATATGCTGAAAGCATAAACGAAGATGGCACCTTAAATCTGAATAAAATGGATAAATTCTATAAATATAGTGATTTTCAGACAGATAAGCTTATTTGTAATGGCAAAAAGGAGATTTGGTCACCAAAATTCACATACCACGGATTTAGATACATTGAAATTACTGGCTTATCTAAAGAACCTGAGAAAAATATGGTTAAAGCAGTTTTCGTCCATCAGGATATTGAGAGAATATCTCATTTTGAATGTTCTGATGAATTAATAAACAGACTGTTCAAAATGGGCATTAACGCTACTTACTCCAATCTTTTCCATATCCCCACAGACTGCCCTACAAGAGAGAAGTTAGGATGGACTAATGACGCAAGAGCCTCCTGTGAACAAATGCTTATAAACTTCAATATGAAAGATTTTTATATTAAATATATGCAGGATATATATGATACCATGCTTGATAATGGAGCGCTGCCAGGAATAATACCCACATCAGGGTGGGGGTATGATTGGGGGTCCGGTCCTATTGCTTCTGGTATACTTTTTGAAATACCATACAGATACTATATTTATGCAGCGGATAAAACATTACTTGAAAATTCCTTTCCATATTTTTTAAGACATCTAGACTATATTGAAAGCAGAAAAAATCAAGATGGCTTTATTGCATATGGGTTATGTGACTGGGCTGGTCCTTATGAGCATCTTGAAAAATCCCCTGTTCCATTGCAGTTAACAGATACCATCATGTATTATGCTTTTTTATCTGTTGCTTCTTCTTCAGCTGATATTCTCGGTCTTTCCTTGGAGAACAAATGGATTGCGGAAAAAGAAAATATAAGAGCAAAAATAATGAATAAATACATAGATGATTCAGGAAATTGTGTAGTTGACGAACAGACTGCAATTGCTATGTTAATATTTTATGATCTGTATGAAAATATATACCCTTTAAAAGAACAATTAAAAAGAAACATAGAAAAACATGATTATCATCATTACTGCGGTATGCTTGGGTTAAAACATCTTTACGAAGCATTAACGAAATGTTCATTAAGTGAATATGCATATAAGATAATAACAGCAAATGGTTATCCAAGCTATATAGACTGGATAACAAATAGAGACGCAACCACTTTATGCGAAACATTTCAAGAATCAAATTCACAAAATCATCATATGTGGTCTGATTTCATGGCTTGGCTTATGAAAAATGTTTCAGGAATACAACCCAACCCAGAAATTCCAGGATTTAAAGAAACCTTTATAAACACATATTTTCCTTCAAACCTTAGTCATCTAAGTTCATATATGATAACTCCTAAAGGCAAGATTTCAGTATCCTGGGTAAAAACTGGTAACGAGATAAATTATACACTCTTCATACCTAAGGGAATAAAAGCTAAGATAAAATTACAAAATGCAGTATTTTATGATAGTAATTCTAATTCTGAAGAATGTACTGATGGAATATTTAATTACAGATTGTCTGCTATCTAGACATACTTACCATATTCACGAACTGTCTGATACATTGCATATATATTTTCAACCGGAGTACAAGGTGAAAGATTGTTTGCTTCTCTCATAACAAATCTGTCCGTATATGGCATAACCTCATCCATTATCCTTTTTGTTTCTTTAGATACATCAGACGGTGTTTTCTGCATAAGGTCGTCAACTCTCACACCTCCGTTGATTCGTATGATTCTTTCCCCTAAATCCATTACCATCTTTTTGAAATTGATAGGGTAACCTGTATCAAATGAAAAAACTCTTAAATTATCCATTAAGAATTTAAAGTGTCTTTGGGCATCACCACATAAGTGAATAGTATTATTACTTGTTTCAAAATTTTCTACAAGCAATTCAGCAAGCTTTTTATGATGAGGAAAAATCATTTCCTGATACATATCACATGATAACAGTGCTATTGAATCATCAGCAAATGCGATATCTTTTATTACTTCATTGTATCCAAAATATTCTCTCAAGGCTTTAATCCTATATGCTATCGCTTCAACAAGATAATCCAATAATTCATGTGCATATTCAGGTTCATCAATAAGGTCAGTACAAAAGTTTTCTGTACCCCTTATCATGCAAGCAAGCGTCATAGGTCCGTCTGTCCCTATCCCGCTAAAACTCACTCTTTTAATAGGCATACCTTTATATGTATATCCGCTTTTCTGGATATCAAGTAACTTATTGTACATTGTGTACGCTCTACCTTCAAAATTGTCAAAAATATGGGGAATAGGCTTACTAAATAGCATATTTTTATTATTATCATCAAGAAATGGCTCTGCAAAAGGAACGTTGTTCTTTGCATACTGTATCTGTGCACCAAGCCATCCGCTCTCATGAAGATTCTGCCTGTCTACATAAACAAGCCACCCGTCTTTGGGCATTCCCATCTCATGATCTGCATAAATAGAGTGCCTCATATGATAATCCATCTGACAATAAACTTCCGCCATTATATTCGGGTCATTAAAATACTGTTCAAAGGTATAACCTTTTGTATTAAGTTTATCATCTAGAAGTATAATCCTGTTATTTCCATAAATAGTACAGGGCATTCTAATGGGTTTTCCTTTTTCATAAGACTCCCATACCTTTTTAACTTCCTCATTGTGTTTTTCATAATCCCTGTCAAATTCTATATTCATACTAATACCCTCCATATTCCCTAACTGTCTGATACATTGAATATATATTTTCAAAAGGAGTACACGGAGACAGGTTATTGGCTTCTCTCATTACAAATCTGTCTGTATAAGGCATAACCTCATCCATTATCCTCTTTGTTTCCTTTGCTACTTCTTCTGGTTTTTTCTGTAAAAGATCATCTACCCTAACTCCGCCATTTAACCGTATTATATCGCTTCCTAGTTCTGTTGCAAGTTTCTTGAAATTAATCGGGTATCCTGTATCAAATGAATATACCCTTAAGTTGTCTTTTATGAACTTGAAATGTCTTTGAGCATCTCCGCACAGATGAATGGAATTTATGCTGGTATCGAAATCCTCCAGTAAAAGAGTAAAAAGCTTCTTATGATGAGAAAAAATCATTTCTTGATACATATCACAGGAAAGAAGTGCAATTGAATCGTCACCGAAGCCATATCCGTCATTTACTTCCTTTAACCCAAAGTACTT
>JAQVAJ010000019.1:0-6139 GCA_028690885.1 Clostridia bacterium | reverse complement strand
ATTTCTTCATTATGCTTTTCATAATCCCTGTCGAAATCCATATGATTGCTCCTTCATAATAAATCTGCATTTATTCTATCTTTTTGGTAAAATTTCTATCCAATATTCATCAGGGTCATTTATAAAGTATAATCCCATTTTTTTATTCTCATAACATATACAACCCATTTCGCTATGCTTTTTATACGATGCATCAAAATCATCTGTAACCATGGCAAGATGAAATTCATTGTCTCCAAGATCATATGCTGGTTTATCAAAGTCTTTTAAGTATGTTAATTCCAGCATGAAACCTGTTTCACAGTCTTTCATAAATACCAGTATAAAATCATCTGTTTCTTTGCGTCTGGTTTCTTCCAACCCCAGAGCTTCTTTATAGAAAGCTATTGATTTGTCTAAATCTTTAACATTGAAATTAAAATGTGCAAAAGTGTGTTTCATTTCCCCTCCTCAAAATTGAATGATTGATTTTCATGTTCGATTTTTATAATCCTTCCGTAATAATTACTCAGTGAATCATTTTTAAAAATCATATCAGTTGCTAAGTAATCTCCAAAATAATGCATCGGAAATACCTTTTCTGTTTCTGTATTATCTAAAAAATATCTTATACCTATATCATAGTCCTCTGCTTGTCTTAAATCTACAGGATAAAATGCGTAATTGATTTTTTTATTATGTATTTTCTTCATTTCACGAAAATACCTTTTCTTCATCTTTTCGTTGTAATCTGCACTTTCTTCCTTCCATATCCAAAGATGAAGATCACCTGAATGAAAAAATGTTTTGTTATCATACTCAATAAAATATGCCACACCAGCATCTGTTGAACCGATAGTCTCAATGTGCATATCATTTATCTCAATATGCTTATCAGGCATCATATAGGTTATATTATCCTGGCATTTTGGATATTCAGTTTTTATCTTGTTCCCGAATTTCCTCTTTATATCATATGACAGTATAAAAAAAGCTTTTGGTTTATCCCCAAAAAGCTCGAATATTTTCATATCAAAATGATCTTGATGGCTGTGACTAGAAAAGATGTATATATTCTTCTTTATATCCTTTGGAAGAAATCCTTTTCCGAAATAGTCAAAAAGAATATATGCTTTATCCGATTCTACCAAAAATGTGCTGTGTGTCAAATGCGTAATTATCATTTGCGCCTTCTTTTCAGTCTTTAATTATATTTGCTTTCTTAAGAGCTATTACTAAAGCAGGTATTAGTACTATCTGTAATATTATACCGGGAACAGCATTTACAAAAGCTTGCGCTGCAAAAATCTCCCATGTGAAACTGTTTCCCGCTATAGCAAAAAGGATATAGCTAGCTATTGCCCATACTATACGTCCACCAATCATGGCTCCTATAAGGGATATATATATATTAATGGTCTTCTTAGGCAGAAGTCTGTAAAGAATACCACATAGCACTCCATAAGCTGCCATTTCAAATGCCATCGCTAGTGCAACAGGAAACATTGGAGGCATTGTAAATATGAGACTTCTTAATGGTGCGGCGACAAAACCCAGCAACAATCCATATGGCCATCCACATATGAAGCCTACCAAGAGAACAGGTATATGCATAGGAAGCATCATATTGCCTATCCTTGGTATCTGTCCTGTAAGAAAAGGTAAAACTATAGCTAATGCAAGTCCTAATGCTGTTATTACAAGTTTTCTAGTTGTCATCTTCATAACATATCCTCCTTTTCTATGATGTTACCATGAGACATATCATTAATCAATTGTTAATAGAAATTAAAGGAATTTATTAGATTGTTAAATAATTAACAATCTTGGCGTTTTTATTTGACATATCATTTCATATGTAGTTCAATATGTAAAACGAAGTGGGAGATAACAATGGCTGAAGAAAAGAAAAAATCATTTTGGGTAAAAGTGAAAGCATATTTGAATCATGTTTTTATAGATGGACTTTCCGGTATGGCTTTAGGGCTTTTTGCCACATTGATAATCGGAACTATCATAGCCCAGATAGGTTCTTTGATAGGGGGCACAGCAGGTGAATATATTAATAAAGTTGCAGCAGTCGCAAAAGCCTTAACTGGTGCAGGTATTGGTTTCGGCGTAGCATACAAATTCAAGGAATCAATACTTGTTTCTGTTTCAGCCGGAGTTGCAGGAATGGTTGGAGCATTTGCTGCAAATATACTATCTGGTGTAGCCTTCCCTGGATCAGGTTTACTGCTTTTAGGACCTGGTGAACCACTGGGAGCTTTTCTAGGTGCTTTAATAGGTATAGAAATTGGACACTTTGTATCAGGCAAAACCAAGGTTGATATACTGGTTACCCCTTTAGTAACAATAGTATCAGGATCAGCAATCGGATTATTAATAGGACCTCCCATATCAAAATTCATGGCAGCTGTGGGAGCAATAATAAACTGGGGAGCTGAACAACAACCTTTAGTAGTCGGTCTTGTTGTCGCTGTTGTTATGGGTTGCTGTCTGACTTTGCCTATCAGTTCAGCGGCTTTGGGTATAATACTTAAATTATCAGGACTTGCTGCTGGAGCAGCAGTTGCAGGATGTTGTGCTCAGATGATTGGATTTGCAGTAAGCAGTTACAGGGAAAACAAGATAAACGGATTAATTGCTCAGGGTCTTGGAACATCAATGCTTCAGATGCCCAATATAGTTAAAAAACCTATAGTATGGATACCACCGATTGTAGCAAGCGCTATTGCAGGGCCTGTATCCGCATGGCTTTTAAAAATGACATGTGACGCAACAGGTTCAGGTATGGGAACAGCAGGTCTTGTAGGCCCCATAATGACATTTAAGACCATGATGGCTGATGGTTTCACCACATGGTATACGCTATTAACAATAATAGGGGTACAGTTCATACTTCCTGCAGTTGTAGCATTAATTGTTTCAGAGCTTATGAGGAAAAAGGGAATTATAAAATTTGGCGATCTGAAATTAAGTATGTAAGTTATTATTCACATTTTTAAGTTGAAGAATGATATATATTATTAAATAGAGAATCTAAAAAAAAAATATAAGCAAAGAAATATAAGTAAAGAAATATAAGCAAAGAAAATACCGCCCTGATGGGCGGTATTTGTGGGATTTATTATGGATTTATATCATTCAAAAGGGGGTTTTGAATTATACTTCTAATAAGTCTAATAATGCTTGTTTTGGTTGTACACCAACTGTTCTTCTTACAACATTTCCATTCTTAACTACCACTAATGTAGGTATGCTCATTATTCCATAACGTTGTGCAAGCTCTGGCTCTTCGTCCACATTAATCTTACCAACAACCTTATCTTTCACTTCTGCTGCAATTGCTTCTATTGTTGGAGCAACCATTCTACATGGTCCACACCAGCTTGCCCAGAAATCTATAAGAACGGGTTTATCTGATTGTAATACTTCTTTTTCAAAATTGTCCTTTGTTATCTTTAATACTGCCATTTTTTTGCCTCCTTCGTTAATAAGCCAAATCATTTTCTTAAACCTATTATATACCTTTTGAATATACCAACAGTGACTTTATCACATTTTTTGGATAAACTTGAATGTATAATTAGTACATAGTATAATTAACACATAGGAGGAATTAAACAATGGACGAAAACAATGTAGTAAGAATGCCTTTATTAGGAGATGATGCTCCTGCTTTTACAGCAGTTACAACACAAGGACCAATTAACTTCCCTGCAGACTACAAAGGAAAATGGGTAATACTCTTCTCACATCCAGCAGATTTCACACCAGTTTGTACTACTGAGTTCATGACTTTTGGATCTATGATTGAAGAATTTAAAGAATTAAATACTGAACTTGTAGGACTTTCAGTTGATTCTCTATATGCCCACATAGCTTGGCTTCGTAGAATTCAGGAACTTGAATGGAATGGGAAAAAGAATATAGAAATCAAATTCCCTCTCATTGAAGACATCCGTATGGAAGTCTCAAAACTTTATGGGATGGTTCAGCCAGGACAATCAAATACACAAGCAGTCCGTGCTGTATTTGTAATTGATCCTAAAGGAAAAGTACGTACAATACTTTATTATCCTTTATCAATGGGAAGAAACTTTGATGAAATCAAGCGTATCATTCAGGCATTACAGAAAGCTGATTCTGATCAGTGCGCTACTCCGGCAGATTGGAGACCTGGTGATGATGTTATAGTGCCAACAGCTGGTTCATGTGGAACAGCTAAGGAAAGAATGGAATCAAAAGATGAAGACATGTACTGTCTTGACTGGTTCCTTTGCTTCAGAAAACAAAGCAAGTAAGCAAAACCAAATCATACTTAAAGAAAAGAACAGGAATTATTCCTGTTCTTTCTTTATATAATGCATTGTTATATATCTTAATTAAAATAACTATTTAGTAGTTTTTTTATAATTTTTAACTTTTCACCTCATTATTCTCTGCTTTGCCTTTCACTTTCATGTAATACCTGATAGAAAAGATTGCAAGTAAAGTAATTATCAAGATTATATAGAAGGCCGGATAAAAGTATAGTTTTATCCAGGGTTCATACGGTAATCTTCGTAAAGGTAAGATAATCAGCCGCATAGCGCAAAATAGCGAGGCATAAATCAAAAAAGCGCTTCCTTCAGGAAGTCTGTTCTTCTTTACTAATACGATAATTGCAGGAATTAATACAATCAGAGCAAAAAACATTTCAAACAACTGTGTTGGCAAAACCGGATAAGCTTGCAAACCCTGAACATCTTGAAATTTCGGATATACTATAGCAAATATACTGTCTGAAAACTTCCCAGAACAACATCCATTTAAAAAACAACCTACCCTTGCGATAGCAAATGAACCAGCTGCAGGTATAATACATAAATCAAGTATTCTCCACACAGGAATGTGAAATATTATACACCATAGTATTACAGCAAAAACCGCTCCAATAAACCCTCCGAATATTGATAACCCTACAAACTCTAGTTTAAAAACAGAAACAGTCTCATATGCTTTGGGATTAAGAAATAAATTAAAGAGCCTTGCGCCTGTAAAAAAGAATACAAGTAAGGGGATAATAAGAGCTATTACTTTATAAATACCTATCTTATTTCTATATAAAAGCAAAGAAAGGGTAATAACTCCGAACATAACTGCTAAAACCGCAAATAAACGGTAAGAGCTAACTGACTGTCCGAATATGATTAAAAAAGGTTTCATACTATTCTTCTACTTTGAAAATGTAGCCCTTAATTTAACATGATAATCAACCATGTTTAATCCCAAAAGACCAATCCTAATATCTCCTTTTATGAATATCCCCGATTTGTCTGGAAGATAAGAAGCAATAAACACACCTTCAACATGCTGTTCAGTGAATCTAAGTGCACCTGTTTTATCGTCATATGTAAATTCATACGAATCATCTGATCCTATCCTGTCAAAATATAGATATCCATTATTATCTTCAAATGGGTAAACCGACATGCTTGTAACTAAAGTTTCACCTTCTAGTTCTTCACCGAGAGTTATTTTCATTTCTTCTGCTTCACATCCTATACTTTCAGCAAGATTATCTGCTTTTTCCTGTGCTCTGGCTATTTTTCTATCAATATGTTCACCAACATATACATATTCAATAAAAAGAGTACCATCAACATAAGTTCCTATTATCTCTTCAAACTTCGGATGCTTGTCAGGAATTACTATTACAGTATCAGGCATATTAAATGTAAAATCCACAGTCCTTTCCGGAAGATTACTCTCTAAATTCTTGTCCTTGAAAAAAATATTTAACGTGGTCGGCATTCCTGCCATAAAGTATCCTAAATATGTTCCTTCGAACTTTGGATTTTCACCTTTCTCAACAGGAGGAAATCGCCATTGATTTGAATATTTGGCAATTTCAACTTCTGACATTGATGTAACAAGCTCTTCAGGTACAGCAAATCTCATTACAGAGCTTCCATATTTTTCATAAAATTTATCATTATCATCGGATAGAACTTCGAAAGTAATTGGTGTATTCCACATATCTCGTATTTCTTCAAGGCTTATAGTATAATTTGCTACCATTGTGAAAAATACTTTTCTCTTATACTCTGCAATTATCGGTTCAAGACGTACCCTTAAGTTTTCTCTGACATTAGCAGTAACTATAGCCTCATCA
>JAQVAJ010000421.1 GCA_028690885.1 Clostridia bacterium | reverse complement strand
GAATGAATTATTCCCGCTTCTTTTATTTATTGGAATAGGAGCAATGATAGATTTCGGTCCGCTTCTTTCAAATCCCAAAATGCTCTTGTTCGGAGCTGCAGCACAATTTGGTATATTCTTTACTTTCGCTTTAGCAGTATTACTGGGGTTCGATTTGAAAGACGCAGCATCAATAGGAATAATAGGAGCTGCAGACGGGCCTACATCAATATTCGTAGCCAACTACTTCAACAGTAACTACATAGGAGCGATTATTGTTGCCGCATACTCATATATGGCATTAGTGCCAATAATTCAGCCGCCTGTTATAAGGCTTTTTACTACAAAGAAGGAAAGGCTTATAAAAATGCCTTATGAACAGAAAAATGTTTCAACCACAGTAAGAATACTCTTTCCAATAATTACAACAGCTATAGTCGGTATATTGTCACCAAGGTCTGTAGCTTTAGTTGGATTCTTAATGTTTGGTAATTTATTAAGAGAGTGCAAGGTGTTGAGGCTTCTATCAGAATCAGCGCAGAAGGAACTGGCAAACCTTGTAACTATATTACTAGGAATAACAATAGCATCAAAGATGAGATACGATTTGTTTGTAAGAGTTGATACCTTGATAATTATACTTTTAGGACTTGTTGCATTTACATTTGATACAATAGGTGGCGTGCTATTTGCAAAACTTATAAATCTCTTTGCCAAGAAGAAAATAAACCCAATGGTAGGAGCCGCAGGAATATCAGCATTCCCTATGTCTTCAAGGGTTGTACATAAAATGGGGTTGAAAGAAGATCCTACCAACTTCTTATTAATGCATGCAGCCGGGGCTAATGTTGCCGGGCAGATAGCATCGGTAGTGGCCGGAGGCGTAATGATTTCTCTGGTCGAGAAACTGATATAGGGGAGGTGCTAAATGTTTAATCGTTTTGATCTAGATAATTTTCTACAGACACCAAGAGTGGTTCTATTAGGAATGTTAGGAGTATTTGTAGCGCTTCTAGTTATATATGTTTCAATACTTTTACTAAACAGGGTATTTAGGGATAAAAAGAAAAAAGATTAGATATGACCAAAGATTAAAAGACCCAATAAATAGGAGAGCACATTAGAAAGGAAAGTACAAAGAAACAGCTTAAGGGACTTTCCTTCTATTTTTGTAAAAATATAATATTCAACAAATATAGCAGATATCTCCAGTATGTATAGTATAAGTATGATTATAGTCCTAGAAAAAAACACAGAAGAAAAAACGACTGTAAGATTAATAAAAAGGTTAGTTATAATATTTATAAGCAGAAATACTATCCAGAAGCTTTTTTTCCTATAACCGAACAGAAAAAAGATGATGCTTTCAAATGCAAGGGTAAGCGCTACGCTATAAACAAGTTCCACTATTTCTTCTCTTCAGACTTCTTCTGCTGGTTTTTCTTTTTTAAAAATCTGAATAAAAGTATTCCAATTACTATCAGTACCAGCCCTGCTAATACAAAAGGCCAGTAGATTATTGGGTACAGTATTACCGGAGTTACTACATCACATATTAGGATATTCATACATTTATACTCCCTTTCTTCATTATTTTCACTGCTATATACAATAGAATTGCATTGGACATGAATATTAACATAATTATAAAGTTGCTAAGCTGTAATCCCAAGCCTACTGCCATACCAGGGAATAAGAAGGATGCAGCAAGACCAAAAGCAAATCCTGGATAATCAGGCAGCATTCGATATAGCATATATAAAGTTAGAGGCATAGAACAATTAATTAGAAACTGACCCACTAATGAGGGTACAATGCTTGAAGAAAGAAAAGCTATAACCGGACCTGATATAAGAATAGATAATATAATTACAGGTACTGCTTTAATTTTATCAAGAATAAAACCTCCAGCGGCTTTTCCCATCATTACAAAAACTCCTAAAAGTATAGATAAAGTTATTGTATCCTTCCATGGGTAACTAATAGAATAGGAAGCCATTGAACGTACCGATACTGAAATTAGGATAATTGCTATTATAATGAGAGTATATACTTTTTTACTTATACCACTCATAGAAAAAGTGGAGGAATCTTTTGAAGGTTCAATTGACTGGTATTCTTTCATCCAGATTAAGCCTATGGAAATCAAGAAAAGAGCTATACTTACATAAATCATAATAGAAGGGAAAAGCATTCCAAGAAGCAAACCCATACTCCCAGGTGCTACAAATATGCCTAAAGGGGCAGCTTTATTTGAAGATCCTTTGAGTACTGCTGCGCCACCTCCAACATGAAATGCGCTGTTACCAATACCTATCAGACAAACCTTAAGCGGAACTGGCATTGGGAGCAAAGCTGCTAAGGCGGTCATTAATCCTCCCGCTATTGCTATATGACGGTATCTTTTTATAACATCAGCCATAATACCTGTTATACCCTGAGTAGAAAAGGCTAAAAGATCATACATTAATATGTATGGAATCATTTCCTGCGATGAGAAAATCGCACTTGCACATACTGCATCTG
>JAQVAJ010000420.1 GCA_028690885.1 Clostridia bacterium | reverse complement strand
AAAAAAAAGAACACAGCATTTTCAGCCATGTTCTTTTAATTTTAATTTATGTTTTAAGCTACATAATCTCCTGGTTTGATTAAATCACCAAATTTTTCTCTGGCTGTTTTAATCTTCTCAATCATTGTATCCCAGTAATCGAATATTTCCTGAGGAGTATGCGGATCCATCTTTGCATAATATGCTTTAGTTCTCTCAAGTTTATCAATCCATTTTGTGCAACGGAAGGTAAACAAATATGTGTAATCTTCCTTTGAAAAATCTTCATTTAAATATTTTTTAAACATTGGAGCAAGATCTTCATACTTCGGAATTTTTCCTGTTGGTGTGTCATATGCTTCAAATTCATTGTGAATTCTGCCATCAGCCCAGTGCAGCCAAACTTTCTTAGCTAACTTGCTTGTCATGAATTTTCCATCTGTTCCTCTCATGAAGTAGTTATTACTGAATATTTTCGGAGTCTGCTTTACACCTTCTCCAAATTTGATGTTATTCATTGTGTATTCTCCTAATGGATAAGACACAAAGTCCATATTAGCCATAGGTGATGGTGTTCTCACACCTTCTGCTCCCAAAGTAGCACTTGTTGTTTCAGACTCTAATGTAGCAGCCTTCATCAATATACCATCTTTCCATGAAGGTGATTCCTCAACAGGAACTGTAGTATCTGAATCACGACCTCCGTATAGAATACCTTCTACTTTAACGCCATCTTTTGATTCAAATCCCTTTTTGTCAATATTATCAAGATATTCAAGTCTCATTGTATATCTTGCATTTGCATGAGCTACATCAACTTCATTTCCTTTACTGTCTTTAACGCCTTCTGTCCAATCACCAAAATGGTTTCTTCCAGCCTTAGGATTATCCACTCCCATACCTAACCAGTAAGGTTTATTATCAGGACCTTTAAGTACATTTGAGAATATTACTTCCTGGTCTTTTAAAAGGTTTTCAAATATTACAGGATCATCTTTCTCATTAACATCTTTTATAATACCGAACATGCCGTATTCAACATTAACAGCTCTGAACTCACCATTAATATTTCTGAAATATGCTATGTCGTCACCAACTATCTGCTCTCCAGGTATCATAGCTGTGGAAGTTTTTCCGCATGCTGACGGATACGCGCCACAGAAATATGTCTTTCTGTCTTTATCCTTATCAACAGCAGCCATAACAAACATATGCTCACAAAGCCATCCTTCAAATCTAGACTTGTTAATTGCAAGTCTCATTGAATGCTTTTTCATACCTACTGAGTTTCCTGCATACTGATTATTCATAGAATAAACAATATTGTTCTGAGTATCCATATATATTCTACGTTTATCAAGATTAACAGTATTTCCTTTTTCATTTAACTTGCCTGCTGAATGTATGAAACGGAAGAAATCGTCTTTTTCTTCTTCTTTCATGTTCAAGAAATGCGAATATGCTGAACGATAAAGAATAAACTCTGAATGAGCTACATACCAGCTATCTGTAAATTGAACACATGGTATTGAGAATACACTCTGAGTAGGTCCTTCACTCAAAAACATTACTACTGCATCTTTGCCCTTCATTATACCTTTTGATATTTCAAGAATTTCGTTATATCCCTGCTCATACTCTAAAGAGTTAAGAGTCTTCATATTTTCAAGATTTTCTTTATAAACAATATAACGTGTATTCTTTTTATCTCTTGCCTGATCCTCGTAATTATCCCAGTGGATAGTTTGTTTTGAATTTGCAAGATTCTGTTCTTCTGACTTAGATAAAGCCATTTCACGTACATGCTGGATATCGCTTTCGCTATCAGTACAGACATATACGGATTTAGGTTCGCAATGATCAATAAAGAATCCTACGAATTCATTTACTTTGTTGTTTTTTAATGCTGAAAGCTTCTCAAAACTTTCTTTGCTCATCTTGGATTGCAATAGTGCATTATAATTTTTTTCCATGTCTTCTCCTTTATATTTTACACATCTTTATGTTACAGATATGTATTTTTTGTGTTTTTATGGTCCTTCTCGCCCATTTTAATTAGTTCATATAACACATTACTAATTTTACCTTTTACATAATCACATGTCAATAAAAGCATACCTTAAAATTGTGAACTTAATAAGAACAATTTGTTTAATACAACAGATAAAACGGTTTTATTTCTATAATTATATGATTTTATGAAAATTGATTAATTTAAAACTTTTTCAACAAATATCTTTGCAATTATCGGATCAAACTGACTGCCGGCATTTGCCAATATTTCTTCTTTTGCTTCTAGTTTCGTTTTTGCTTTACTATATGGCCTGTCTTGGGTCATTGCATCATATGAATCTACTACAGCAATAATTCTTGACAAAAGCGGTATTTCTTTTTCTTTCAGTCCCTGAGGATATCCTAATCCATCCCATCTTTCATGATGGCTAAGAATATATTCTGATATGTGCATCAAATCAGGTGCTACTTGTGTTATCCTATACCCTACTTCAGGATGCTTTTTAATCTCTTTCCACTC
>JAQVAJ010000419.1 GCA_028690885.1 Clostridia bacterium | reverse complement strand
GAGATTGATGAATCTTTATGTAATGGTTGTGGATTATGTATTAATGTATGTAAGTTTAATGCATTAGTAAAAAAGGAGGAATAATGGTCAAATCAATTGTTATAGCTGGTGTTGGGGGACAAGGCACTTTATTAGCATCAAGGCTTATAGGTGAAGCAGCCACATCAAAAGGATATGATGTAAAAGTTTCGGAAGTACACGGGATGGCACAACGTGGCGGTTCTGTTATAACTTATGTAAGATACGGGGACGAGGTTATTTCTCCAATAATTCCACTTGGAGAAGCTGATGTATTAATTGCATTTGAGCAACTAGAAGCTCTCAGATGGTTAAAATATCTAAAAAAAGGTGGGCTCCTAATTAGCAGTACACAAAAAATTGACCCTATGCCTGTCATTACATCTAAAATGGAATATCCTGATGATATAGTTGAGGTTCTTTCTGAAAAGGTGGAAAACTGTATTTTCATTGATGCTCTTTCATTAGCAGTTAAAGCAGGGTCTACAAAAGCAGTCAATTCGATATTGATTGGACGGATGGCTAAAGATTCTGATATTGATAAGGATACTTGGATAAAGGCTTTGAAAAAAATAGCTCCTCAGAAATATATTGATTTGAATATTATCGCTTTTGAAATGGGTTATAACTTTTCTTAGTATTGATTTACTAATAATTTATTAGGATGTGGCAACACATCCTATTTGCTATCTGGGGTAAAATAAGATATAATATTTTTTAATGCATATTATAATTAAGGGGTCTTTATGAGCATTACTGAAAAAGATAAAATATATGAAGAAAGCAGACTAAAAGACGCTTATAGTAAGTTAATTAAGAGAATTGAAGATCTTGAAATATCTTTAAATGATAGTTTAATACGTTTTAAGAAAAGTAATGAACAGATGTGGGACAATGGTAAAAGAAGTCTTGTTGACTTTTCTGATGCCATTGAGAACATGCCTTATCTTGATAGTATAAGATCTGATTTTTATAAAGTTGAAACATTAAAAAAAGAGCTAAAAAGAATGCTGTTACTTCAAAGAGATATGTATTTTGGCAGAATAGATTTCCAAGAAGAGTCTGAAGATGAAGTTGAAAAAATATATATAGGGAAATTCAGTTTTACCGATGATTTTGGACAGTATGTTGTATTTGACTGGAGAGCTAATATATGTAGTTTGTTTTATGAAAACGAGATAGGAAGAGTCTATTATGATGCTCCTGATGGTCGGATTTTTGGTGATATATTTAAGAAGAGGCAATTTGAAATACTTCATGACAAGATAATAACAATGTTTGATTCATCAATAATGATAGATGACAGCATACTTAAGGAGATTCTTAGCAAATCTAAAGACTCAAAAATGGGTAATATTGTTGAAACAATTCAAAAAGAACAGAATCAGGCTATTAGAAGCACATATAATATTATTATTGTTGACGGACCAGCAGGATGTGGAAAAACATCCATAGCAATGCATAGAGCAGCATGGCTTATGTATAAATACAAAAATGAATTAAAGAATAATCAGATAATCATATTTTCACCAAATGATACCTTTAACGATTATGTTTCCGAAGTTTTACCAGAACTTGGTGAAGATAATATAAGTATGTCCACTTTTAATAAACTTGCTTATAAAATATTATCAGACAGAAAAATACTTATTTCGAAATATACAGAACTTGAGGATGTTTTACTTGATAATGAATATATAGAAAAATCAGATATAAAATTAAAATATTCAATTGATTTTGCTAAAAAACTCAAAGAATACATGGGTTTAATATCAAAAGGGAATTATCCTTTCAAAGATTTTTATATTAATAACGAGCTTATACTGAGTAAGAAGGATTTCGAAAATTTATTTTATCTTGAGTATGGATTTAATGATGTAATTACAAGATTGTCAAAAATAAGGTTAATGCTAAATGAGAGAATAAGCCCAATTATTAGAAATCTTAGAATGAAATATGTGAAAAGTGTTAAAGATAATAGTATTGATATGAGAGAAGGCTTTGTGAAGCTAAAAGAAGACTGTAAGAATGTTTATCAGTCAGTAGATATGGCTTTAGCTGCAGACTTTGAAATGATATATGCTGCATTCTTAAAACATACCTATAGTCAGAATGTTAGCTCAAGATTTCTTGACAGACTAGATAACGGCTATATTTATGCTGAAGATACTGCACCTTTGATATATGTGAGGTTACTTCTTGGTCAAAGGCATAGCTTCAATGATATAAGGCATCTAATTATTGATGAATTTCAAGATTATTCATATATAGAAAAAATTATTATATCTATTTTATTTAAAAATTGTCACATGACATTATTAGGTGATGCAAATCAAAAAATAAATTACTATATAGAGAACGCTCAGGATAATGAAATATTTAATAATGCAAGACTAATCAAACTAGATAAAAGTTATCGATCTACATATCAGATTGCTAAATACTGCAATGATATGTTAAAAGACAATATAGATATAAAATACTTCAACAGATATGG
>JAQVAJ010000418.1 GCA_028690885.1 Clostridia bacterium | reverse complement strand
GATAATCATGTTAACAGCTAAATCAGAAGAAGTTGACAGGCTATTAGGGTTTGAACTTGGAGTTGATGATTACATAGTCAAACCTTTTAGTGCAATGGAAGTTATTGCAAGAATAAAAGCTGTTCTTTACAGAGTAAAAGAATCATTAAATAGAAAGCCTTCTAAAGTAACATATAAACAGCTTTCAGTTGATATATCACGATATTCAATTATGATTGACGACCAGTTTACTCATGCAACACCAAAAGAAGTTGAGGTTCTTTATCTTCTTTTATCAAATCCTCAAAAAGTTTATACTAGAGAACAGATAATGAATTTGATTTGGGGATATGAATACTCAGTAGACACCCGTACAATTGATACACATATAAAGAGGATACGTGCAAAACTACCGCTTGAAATTCAAAAATGCATACAAACTATTTATGGTGTAGGATATAAATTCGAATGTGTGAATGAATAAACTTATTGGTAAACCTTTTTTCTTTAGAATCACTGCTTTAGTATTAACAATACTAATTATTTCTTTAATATTCACTACAATAATATATACAGTTGCTTCTGAAGAGATTTTTATCAGTTACCAGACCGAAAGGCTTAAAGAAGAAACAGATATGCTCGCTTCTTTAATACCGAATGAATGGACAACAAAAGATTTATTAGAACAGTTTTTTGATAAAGTCTTTCAAGTTGAATCAACAATTTTAAGCAGTTATGTAGTAATTTCAGACAAAATTAATGTTGAAATGTATTCATATGTTCCTTCTTCACAAAGAGCAGGAATTTTAATTGACAAAAATGCAATGGACAGATTTTACAAACAGAATCTCTCTCAGTATTTTAAAAGAGTTTTAAGTGGCCAATACATATCTCTGGAAAATGAAAATAATGAATTCAACAAAGAAATGATCATTCTTATGAGACCTATATTGTCTGATACAGGATCAGTCGAAGCAGTTCTGACTGTATGCAAATTTGTTGAAGATTACAGTATTCAACTGGAAAAAATAAATAAAACTCTCATTATTGCAATGCTTGCTGTTTTTTTACTCATGCTATATCCAGTTTATATGCTATCAAAAAGCATAACAAAACCATTATTTGAAATTAAGGATGTAGCAATTGCAATGGGTAAGGGTGATTTTTCAGTTAGAGCAAATGAAAATTATCCAGCAGAAATAGGACAATTATCTACTACTATGAATCTCTTATCCTCAGAATTAGATTCTACAATTAATCATTTAAAAAGAGAGACTAATGTTCTTCAAGGCGTTTTGAATTCTATGAATGAAGGAATTTTAGTAATAGATAAGTATTTTAATCCAATTATAATAAATCCAGCGACAGGCAAACTTTTTAATACAGAAATAAAATCTAATGATAAAAAAAGCATAATTCCAAAAGATGAAATTTGGATGGATTTCGAAAAATGCATTAAAACTAACATGTCTGTAGACAAAACATATGAATTTAATGAAATTATGATTCAATGCATAGTTAATCCTGTAATAGTTAATAATGAAATTGTCGGTGCAATGGGTATTTTCAGTGATATAACAAAAGAAATTCGCCTTGAACAGACAAGAAGAGAATATGTTGCAAATGTTTCGCATGAGCTTAAAACACCACTAACTGGTGTAATGGGTCTTATAGAACCATTAAAAGATGGATTAGTAACAGACAAAGAAAAAATAAACAGATATTACGAACTTATATCCAATGAGGTTATGCGACTCAACAGGCTTATTAATGATTTATTAGTTTTGTCGCGACTTCAATCATCGAATGAAGCATTTTCGATGGAAAAAGTAAACTTGACTGAAATAATAAATGATATTGTAGAGAGATACCTCTTTTATAACAAAGATCAGATTTTTAATATAAAATGTAACATCCCTAAAGAACCTGTATTTATTCTTGGGAATGGTGATCGTATAGATCAAATACTAACTATCTTAGTTGATAATGCATTAAAGTTTGGTAAAGATGATGTTGATATAGCTCTTTGTATAGAAATATCTTTAACTAAAGAAAATAACAAATACATCGTATCAGTTGCTGATAACGGAAAAGGTATCTCCAAAGATGATCTTCCATATATTTTTGAAAGATTTTTCAAAACTGATAAATCCCGTTCAAAAGGCGGTTCCGGACTAGGACTTTCAATAGCAAAAGAAACTCTTCTTCGCATGAACGAAAAAATATGGGTCGAAAGTGTTGAATCAGTTGGATCAGTTTTCAAATTCACATTAAGCGACTATTTAATATAATTATTATATTTTTACTGAATATTTATGATCATAATTATAAACACCTGCTATACCACAATATGATCTTATTGCTGCATTTATACTCAATTCGTTTTCAAATTCGAATATTAATGGTTTTCGAAGAATATCTTGTATCTGATTAATTAATTGAGAAATAAAATCAGCATTACCAGATTTAAATGATAAAACGAATGAATCCACATTTTTTTCAGATATATCATATGCTTTGTCGATGCATTCTAACAAATTTTCATTAT
>JAQVAJ010000417.1 GCA_028690885.1 Clostridia bacterium | reverse complement strand
ATAATGCTTGCTCAGGCACTTTTAGGAGATCCCAAAGTAATAATTCTTGATGAGCCAACTGCAGGATTAGATCCAAAGGAAAGAATAAGGATCAGGAATCTTGTATCCAGTTTTGCTTTAAACAGAATAGTTATTATTGCCACTCATGTGGTCTCTGATGTCGAGTTTATAGCAAAAGAAATAGTCCTTCTTAAAAAAGGGAAAATAGTACATCATGATACTCCTGATGTGTTATGTAAAATGATTGAACACAGGGTATATGAAATATACTCAGACATAGATAAATTAGATGAAATATCCAGAAAGTTTGAAGTATGCAATATTCAGAAAGGAATGGATAAACTTGCTATTAGGGTACTGCTTAACAATAAACAGGATACAGAAAGTTTAAAAGATTATATACATACAGCATTGCGTGCATCGGTGGAGGATGTATATCTTTTTGTGTTTGATGAGGAAAGGGAACAGAAGGTAGTATAATTTGAAGATACTGTCTTATGAGCTTAAAAAGGGTTTTACTGATAAAACCATACTTTTTTTCGTGATGATAATAATTATCATGAATATTGCTGGGATTTATGTTAATGAAGTCTCCACCTTTGAATATGGCGACAATATAGCTGTAATAAAGAAAATTGATAATGACCTTATGGTAATGACCGATGAAACAGCAATTGCATATTTAACAGAACGGATTGATATATGCCGTATTCTTGTCAGCATGTATGTGTACAAAGACATTCCTGATTCTAAAGCTTATAAAATGAGTCTGCAGTCATTAAAGACAAAATATCCAAGTTATGATATTGAATATATATTATCTAATATTAATCCATTTGAATACTCTATATATACTCATGATATTACCACAGAAATAAATCTGCTGGATACAAAACTTAAGGAAGTACAGAACACATATGGATATAATAATTACTTGGGAGCCATTATACATAAAGCGCAGGAAATATCTGATACTTCGTTATTCCAAACCAGTGAATTTACAAAGAGAAATAGTCAGAAGACATTAGATGATTATACATCTGTTAGTGTTAACAAAGTGGAATATAACAGTTCCAAAGGTATTATCTGTGCGACATCAAATAGAATTACGCTGATACTGTCAGTACTCATGGTTATGTTCATATGCATACAGGTTTTTGTTAAAGATAAAGAGAATAATACTATTGAACTATTAAAAACTATGAAGTATGGCAGAGTTCGCCTTATAACTGCAAAAGCAGTGACACTGTTTTTAATGGTAATTGCTGCAGGCGTATTATTAAATCTTTCATCATTATTCGTTTCATCCTTGATATATGGTTTAGGTGATTTATCTGCTCCAATACAATCGGTTACGGGATTTATGACCTCAACATATGGGATTACTGTTCTTCAATATATTCTAATTTTCAATGTATATAACGTAATGACTCTGGCATTAACTGGGTTATTGATGCTGCTTATATTCATACTTTTCAAAAAAGCACTGTATGGTTACATCGGGATATTAGTTTTTTTCGGATTAAGCATTACATTGAACATGATAATAGATCCCATCTCTTCGTTGAATATATTTAAATATATCAACATATATAATTTTCTTGATTCATCAGGCATTGTAGGAAGATATCTGAACATAAATATCTTCGGATTTCCGATATCGCTTAGCGATATATTTCTAGTATCACTTATAATAGGCACATCAGCTGCTTTAACAGCCTGTATAAAGGTTTTTTCTGTTCAGAAAATTAAACCCGAATCAAGAGCACTCAGTAGAATCAATATAGGTGGAAAGATTGAATCCAAGGCAAAAACCGGTATTCTTAGATATGAGTTATATAAGTCATTCGTTATAAATCCTGCACTTCTAATTCTGTTTTTCGTGCTTATTCTTCAGATAACGTCAGCAAATGGTTCGGATATGAGATTTGCAGACATAGACAGTGTATATTATGAATACTATATGGATATATTAAAAGGACCGATTTCAGAAGATAAAACAGAATACCTAAATAAAGAGTTATCAAGAGTAAAAGAAGAACGGCTAGTTTCAACAGATCCGAACAATACATATAATAATCAGATTAAGGTTCTCAATAACCTCATAGAGAAAGATATGCAGTTAAGTGAGTTATCCTCCGTGAACATGGATAATCCGAATAGAGATAAGGTATCTTTTGTGTATGAGTTAGGATATGAAAAACTTTTATTGAATAACACTGATATATTATTGTTATCTATGATAACTTCAATACTAGTTACATTGTGTCTGGTTAATATCTTTGTTATTGAATACAGGGAGAGTACATACAATATTATTAATGTGACAAAATACGGAAGGCAGAGGACATACTGGTATAAGATTGGTATAAAAATATTTATTTCATTTATAATTTTGCTTATAACTTATGTCCCCTATACAATTAGGATTATTAATAATTTCGGGCTTTTTTGTCTTGATGCTCCAATAGCAAGCATGGAAAGGTTTTCGCATCTGCCATTAAATATTTCTATACTTGAATATATA
>JAQVAJ010000416.1 GCA_028690885.1 Clostridia bacterium | reverse complement strand
GATTTATTAAAGCAGCTGCTGCAAGCCCTATGCTTAAGGTAGCGGATTGTAAGTATAACTGTGACAATATTATTAAAACCATGGACTATGCCTATAAAAGAGGTGTGAACATTTTAGTCTTTCCTGAACTGAATATAACAGGATACACCTGCGATGACCTTTTTGCTCAGAAACTGCTTTTAGACCAGGCAAGAATAAGTTTGATTGAATTGGCAGACAAGTCTTCTGGTATAGATATGCTGAGTATAGTTGGGCTTCCTTTGGAAGTAGATGGATTTTTGTACAACGCAGCAGCAGTACTATGTAATGGGGAGATTTTAGGAATAGTGCCAAAGACATATATCCCCAATTACAATGAGTTTTACGAAGCGCGCAGATTTAGTGAAGCACCGAAAAACACGATATATCTTGACTTAGAAGGTAAGCAGATTCCTTTTGGAACAAAACTTATTTTTCAAAATTTGCAGATGGAAGAATTCACATTAGCTGTTGAAATTTGTGAAGACCTATTTGTTCCTGTTAGTCCATCATCAGAGCATGCAATGAATGGAGCTATGATAATAGCTAACTTATCAGCAAGTAATGAGATCTTAGGTAAATCAGAATACAGAAAAACTCTAGTGAAAGCACAATCAGGAAAATGCTTCAGTGCTTACATATACAGCAATTCAAGTTATTCAGAATCAACAACCGATATAGTCTTTTCAGGACATAAGATGATTGCTGAAAACGGAGTAATACTGGCAGAAGAACCTCCTTTTGGAAAAGAGTATTTAGAAGCGGATATCGATTTATCAAGATTAGCACACGACAGGGTAAACCAGGTATCTGTAAGAAAAGACTGGACCGAAAGAGGTTACATGTACATCCCATTCAGTATGGATTTAAGAGAAACTAAAATAGACAGGCTGATTGAAAAACATCCATTCATTCCTAAAGATACATCTGTACTAATGGAAAGATGTAATCAGATATTCAATATACAGTCTGCAGGACTGAAAAAAAGACTGATTCATTCAAAACTGGATACATCAGTTATTGGTATATCCGGAGGACTGGATTCAACGCTGGCTTTACTGGTAACGCACAGAGCATATATTGAAATGGGCAGGGATACTAAAGGCATATTATGTGTTTCAATGCCATGCTTTGGAACAACAAAAAGAACTAAAGATAATGCAAAGAAACTTTGTACTCTGCTGGAAACGGATTTTAAGGTTATTGATATATCTAAGTCAGTAAAGAGTCATTTATCAGATATAGGGCACGATGGTAAGACAACAGATACTACATATGAAAATGCTCAAGCTCGAGAAAGAACTCAGGTTTTAATGGATTTATCCAATATGACAAATGGATTAGTGGTCGGAACAGGTGATTTATCAGAGCAGGCATTAGGATGGAGCACATATAACGGAGATCATATGTCCATGTATAATGTTAATACGTCAATACCGAAAACTCTTGTAAAATACATAATACGATATGTAGCAGATGATGCAGGCGGGAAACTTAAAGATGTTCTCTACGATATACTTGATACACCAATAAGCCCGGAACTTGTGCCTGCTGTAAATGGAGAGATAGTACAGAAAACAGAACAGATAGTAGGGCCATATGAACTTCATGATTTCTTCCTATACTACTTTATGCGATGGGGATTTACTCCGCAAAAGATACTAATGCTTACAAAAAAAGCATTTAAAGGTGATTATTCTGAAGAAGAGATAAAGAAGTGGCTAAGTGTGTTTATAAAAAGATTCTTCATACAACAGTTTAAAAGAAGCTGCAGCCCGAATGGACCAAAAGTAGGTTCTGTAGCATTGTCGCCCAGAGGAGACTGGAGAATGCCAAGTGATGCATCGTATGAGGGATGGATATCCGATTTGGAAAACAGCTAAAGGAGAACGGTTAAATGAATGACATAATACAGTATCTTAGAGAACTTAGTCTTGCAACAATGGTAATCAGGCTGGTGCTTGCAATGCTTGCAGGCGGTTTAATTGGCATGCAAAGAGAAAGACATGGACGTGCTGCAGGATTTAGAACTCATATAATTGTATGTATAGGCTCCACTATGGCAGCAATGACAGGAATATTTATGACACAGACAATGGGTTTTGACAGCGATCCTATGAGATTAGGAGCGCAGGTTTTGTCTGGAATAGGTTTTTTAGGAGTCGGAACAATTCTTGTTACTGGTCATTTACATGTTAAAGGACTTACCACAGCTGCAGGATTATGGACGATTGCAGCAGTAGGACTTGCAATTGGAGCAGGTTTTTATGAGGCTGCTTTGGTATGTGTTTTAATTTTAGCTGTAGTTATGACTTTCTTAGGAAACTTCGGTTCAAGAAGAATTAAGATGGATGTATATCTTGAAGTAACTGGAAGCAGAAATATTAATAGTGTTATAAAAACAATTGAGAAAACAGGATATTTAATTGACAATATTGAAGTTCATCCTGCAAAAAGCGGGACATATGGAAATATAGGGCTTAGCATAGTTGTTGGAATTCCTAAGGATT
>JAQVAJ010000415.1 GCA_028690885.1 Clostridia bacterium | reverse complement strand
ATACTGTATACTCTTATTCATGAGAGACTTTCTTTCCTTTCAATATTTTTTACAAATACTATTTTAACAGAAAGATTCGTCTCTCTCTCTTTTTATTCATTTCCCTACAGTAACTTTACACTAACCTTACTGTTCATTTGATTTGGTTATTATCTATCAACAGATATTAATATTTGTATTATATTTAATTATATTGATATATGTTATTAGTAATTTATGTTAATTATCTGATAAAATAAGAGCAGACATAGATTGTATAAGTAAATTTTTATTGCACATATAAAAGTGCAAATCTAAAGTTACATTAGAGATTTTAAAGAGGTGATTATGGCAGGAAAATATAAAAGGATAAAGTTTTCAGAAATAAACCTTAATGATCCATTTTTTGATTCTTTAAAAGATGATTATATAGAATTTCCAGAATGGTTTAGAAAAAAGTGTTTCCAAGAGGAATATGCATTTGTTTTTAAAGATGAAGTTGGTATTGGTGCATTTGTTTATCTTAAAATTGAGAAAGAAGAAATACAACTTGAGAATAATAGTTTGGAACCAAAGAATCGACTAAAAATAGGTACTCTTTGTTTGGCTGAAAGGTGTAGAGGTAAAAGATTAGGTGAGGGTTCTCTTGGTTTGGCATTGTGGAAATGGAGAGATGAGAATCTAGATGAAATTTATGTAACCGTTTTTGAAAAACATATTTTGTTAATTGATTTACTTAAAAAATTCGGTTTTATCTTAGCTGGCACAAATAACAGAGGAGAGCATGTTTACATAAGACGCAGATCAGAAATTTATTATTCAGATTCTTATAAATCTTTTCCTTTTATAAATCCTAACTTTACCGAAGCTGGCATAATACCAATATATGACACTTTCCATGACAAACTATTTCCATATTCGGAATTAAAGAATGGGAATTTGGATATTGAAGAAGAAACTGCAGGTAATGGAATATCAAAGATATACATAGCTACTCCATATAAAAAGATGCATTATACTGTGGGAGAACCTGTATTCATTTATCGAATATATCAAGGAGAAACAGGCAAAACATACAAATCCGCTATTACATCATACTGTACTATATCGAATGTTGAGATAATAAAGGAGAATAACTCAATTCATGTTTCTTTTGACAATTTCGTAAAAAAAGCAGGTAATAAAACTGTTTTCTCTTTTGATGAGTTGGAAAAAATATATAGTAAACAAAATGTCATCATGCTAGAATTAGTCTATAATGGTTACTTTGGTAAAGGACATAATGTTAATCATAAAACATTAAAAGAAAGTGGTTTGTTTGAAGATTATCCATATAATATTACGCTTTCTAAGAATAATTTCATAAAAATACTAAGGATGGGTGATGTTAATGTGCAAAATGTTATTATCGATTAATCCAGAGCATGTAGAAAATATAATAAGTGGTAAAAAGAAGTTTGAGTTCCGAAAAACTCGTTGCCGTTCGAGCATTGATAAAATAATAATATATGCAACATCCCCAGTCATGCAGATAATTGGAGAAGTCGATGTAACAAATACAATCATAGATTTACCCGAAAAGGTATGGAGCTTAACAGCTGAACACTCTGGAATATCAAAATCATTTTTCGATAAATATTTTCTGAATAAAGAATATGCAGTCGCTTATGAACTAAGCAATGTGCAATTATACAAAAAGCCGCTAAAGCTAGAGGATTTAGGACTTTCTTATGCACCTCAGTCTTTTGTTTATATAGCTTAAGAGAGTTAATTATTCAAAATATTAATTCATAACATCATTATATTATACTTTTACATTACATATCTGAGGAAACACCATTATTAGTCCCACTTATTGGACATGCCTCATACTATTATTGATATGTCAGAGAGAATAATGTTAAAGGGGAACCATCAATGATCAGAGCAATTGAAATAACAAAGTTAATACTATTGATATTATTTTGGCCATTTGTGCTTGTAGCTAAATGCGCTAAGATAATGAGATAATGTGTAACTTCTATTTTCTATATTATTTAATTAAATATCTTTAATATCACCATTCCTTTCTTTATGTAAAAACTGCTATTCAACTAATTTTTTCGCATATTCTGCACGCTTATTGTATTTTTCGTGCAGAATCTGCATTTTTATATTGCTTTTTATTTCTTAGCATATACAATTAAGAGGTGGAGGCGAAAAAATGAAACTTGGTAATAAATTACTGGAAGTTCGAGAGAATGCTGGTATTTCACGTTCACAGTTAAGTGATTTTCTTTTAGAAAAAGGCTTTGATGTAAAACCATATACCATAGGCAAATGGGAGACCGGTGTATCTAATCCATCTGTAGAAGCATTTCTTGCTATATGTGATATCTGTAAGGTTTCTGATATACAGCAAACTTTCGGAGATAAAAGATCTTTACGTCTGTATGATATATCTGTATCAGCAGGCTGTGGCAATTATCTTAATAGTTCTGATTATGATGTAATAGGTGTGGATAATACTGTCCCTGCATCAGCTGATTATGCAGTAAGAGTAGTTGGAGACAGTATGATG
>JAQVAJ010000414.1 GCA_028690885.1 Clostridia bacterium | reverse complement strand
GCAACATGTTTTCCAAAATAAACAGGAGTATCATAAGCAGGATCATATGCTTTCATAAGATTGACTCTTGTTAAAAATTCGTTAGCAGAGTATACGCCATTAAGGTTTTCTCCAGGGATATTCATAAAATTGGGTAATCCTGCTCCTGTTCCAACGAATATGGCGTCAAAACCTTCATCATCATGTAATTCAGCAATAGAGATAGTCTTTCCAATAACCATATTTGGCATTATCTTAACTCCTTTTGTTATTAGTCTTTCAATCTCTTTTCGGACTATTTCTTTAGGCAGTCGGAATTCCGGTATTCCATATACTAAAACACCGCCAGCTTTATGAAGCGCTTCAAATATAGTTACATCATATCCCATATCGCAAAGGTCAGATGCTGCTGCAAGACCTGCAGGACCGCTTCCGACTATTGCTACTTTTTTATTCTTCTTTACAGAGGGCTTTTTAACGTCAGTTGTAAAGGTTTCTTTCGCCATCATATAATCGGCCACATATCTTTCCAATCTGCCAATGGCTACAGGCTCACCTTTTATACCTCTGACACAAGGAAGTTCACACTGGGATTCCTGAGGGCATACTCTTCCGCAGATAGCTGGCAGCGAATTGGTTTTCGTAATAATGCTATATGCTTCCTCGATATTCTCATTAACTATGGATTTAATAAAATTCGGAATATCTATATTTACAGGACATCCTGCAACACAGGGTTTGTGTTTACAGTTTAAACATCTATTAGCTTCTTCAACAGCCATCTGATGAGTATAACCGGTTGAAACTTCAGAAAAATTGCAGTTACGGACCATAGGGTCCTGTTCAGGCATAGGAGTTTTTTCTAAAGTCATATTAATTTTTGCCATTATTCAATACCTCTAAATAAATTACATTTATGATTTTCTTCTTCTTTATACATTGAAAGTCTCTGAAGAACACTGTCAAAATCTACAAGATGCCCGTCAAAATCCGGTCCGTCTACGCATGCAAATTTTGTTTCTCCTCCAACTGTAAGCCTGCATCCTCCACACATACCAGTGCCGTCTATCATAATAGGATTCATACTCACTATTGTTTTGATGCCATATTCTTTAGTTAGTAATGAAACGAATTTCATCATTATAACTGGCCCTACAGCAATTACGGTATCATAATTTGAACCCTGTTCAATCAGTTTTTTTAGTTTTTCAGTAACAAGTCCCTTTTCTCCAGCTGATCCATCATCAGTCATAAGGTAGTAATTTGTACTTGCTTTTTTCATCTCTTCCTGTAGAATTACTAAATCTTTGTTTCTGAAACCAGCGATAATATCTACATGAGCACCGTTATTGTAAAGTTTTTTTGCCTGAGGAAAAGCGATAGCGCATCCTAATCCTCCTCCAATTACACAAACCCTTTTCATTCCATCTGTATGAGAGGCTGTGCCTAAAGGACCTACAAAATCCAGTATGTAATCTTGTTCATTCAGTGAGCCAAGAAGATAAGTTGTTTTCCCAACTTTTTGGAATATTATGCTTACCCAGCCTTCTTCACGGTCATAATCTTCGATAGTGAGAGGAATTCTTTCACCTTGTTCATTTACTCGAAGAATAATAAACTGCCCCGGTTCGCATTTCTTTGCTACAGCTGGGGCATCAACTTTCATATATACGACTTCATTGTTTAAATCTTTCTTTTCCAGTATTTTATACATTTAAAGCACCACCATTCTATTAGTACTCAATAAATAATAACACTGAAAAAGGTCATTTTCAATCAAACAGTGTTTATTTATATTTCATTTATCTTATTTGTCTAATGTAAAGGTAATATTTATCATAGAACCATTTGTTTTTATAACTATCTCTTTATCTGTCTGATAATCACTTGTCTGCTCGAAATTCAATATAGATTTATGATCTTCATTGATTTTGATATTATACTGATTTGAATATGCAAGTAATCTAAGGTGAATATCTGCTCCATCTGCATCAACATCAATACTATCTGACATTATATTTGAAGCATCAATAATGCCTTTTTTCGTAATAATATCTAATTTTTCAGAACTTATGTAATCAGCTTGCACATTACAAGATGTGCATATAAAGGTAATGCTTTTAAACTTAATATCAGAGCAGTTGATGTTTCCTCTTGCAACCTTAAGATTTAGTATATTGCCTGATAAAGAATTCATATTTACATCTGCAAAAGAATTTTTAAAATCAATTTTCTTAATAAGGCTGAATGATAAAGCATCAGGAATAGATATGTCTCCAAATGAAGTAGATGCATATAGTTCTCCATCATATTCTTTCGGTATGTATAAAACAATTCCTTCCGGTTCTTCCTTTTTCAAATAAGCTATAATATTTGATGATATGTATTCTTCAAAAAAACCTGTATCTTGTTTTTTGAAAAAAAGTTTTCCGTTATTGTCAGTTATTTCGAAAAGCTGGTCCTGATTTTCAAGGTATTCTATTATTATGTGATCTTCATCATGTGATCTAATGGTAATTGGCATTCTTTTTGTTGCTATGCTTATTAGAACAATATCATCTGA
>JAQVAJ010000413.1 GCA_028690885.1 Clostridia bacterium | reverse complement strand
AGCGAACCAGAAGAGAATATTGACTTTACAGCCATCGGCCATTCTCATTTGGATCTTGCCTGGCTGTGGCCGATTAGAGAAACAAAACGCAAAGCGCAACGTACTTTTGCAAATCAGATAAATAACTCAGGCAAATATCCAGAATATATTTACGGAGCAAGCCAGCCATGGCAGTTTGATTATATTAAAAACAACTTCCCCAAACAGTACTCTATGCTTAAAAAGAAGGTTTCTGAGGACAAATTTGAGCTTCAAGGCGGTATGTGGGTAGAAGCGGATATGAACTTAAGTTCCGGTGAAGCTATTATCCGTCAGATACTGTACGGAAAGGAATTTTTCAAGAATGAATTTGATAAAGATATGCTGATGTGCTGGTTGCCGGATGTATTCGGTTATAACGGGAATCTTCCACAGCTCTTGAAAAAAAGCGGGAATCCCTACTTCATGACTACTAAATTATCATGGAATGAGCACAATCGCTTCCCCTATCGCAGCTTTATATGGAAAGGCATCGATGACAGTGAAGTACTTGTCCATATGCCTCCTGACGACACTTACAACAGTGCAGGAAGTCCTGCTTGCGCACGTCATGGTGCGGATAATTATTCCGAACGTGACAAAACTCCTCATGCTCTTATGGTTCATGGTATTGGCGATGGTGGAGGCGGACCTGGAGATATACATATTGAATTACTTTCAAGACAAAAAAGTCTTAAAGGAAGTCCAAAAGTAACAATGGGCAAGGCTATTGATTTCTTCCAAAAACTGAATATGTACAGAGAAAACCTTCCAAAATACAAAGGCGAGTTATACTTTGAAAAACACCAAGGCACATATACAACACAGGGTAAAACTAAATACTATAACCGTAGGTCAGAATATTCTTTACAGACTTTAGAAGCATTGTGCACGCTTGCCTGGAAAAAAGGTATGGAATACCCTAAGGACAAACTGGACAAATGGTGGAAAGAAATACTGCTATATCAGTTCCATGACATTTTACCTGGAAGCAGCGTAAATAGAGTCTATACTGAAAGCCATCAAAGATATGAAGAGATTTTAAATGAAATTGCAAATGAAAAAGAAAAGGTTCTTGAATTTTTGAAGACGAATGAAGGAATAAGCGTATTTAATCCGACTTCATTCGTACGAAAAGAATTCATCAAGATTGATGATACATGGTATCATTCCACTGTCGAACCATATGCATTTTCTACAGTTCAACCTGCTAAAGACTACAATGTAAGTTTCTCTGATAATATTATGGAAAACAATTATATCAAGCTTGTTTTTTCGAAAGATGGGGATATATCATCAGCGATTAATAAAAAGACCAATAGGGAATATGCAAAAGATAATCTTAATACTCTTCGAATTTACAAGGACAAATGGCGATTCTTCAATGCCTGGGATATTGACTGGAAATACTACAAAAAGCATAGCAAAGTTTTAAAAGCTTACAAGAGTGAAATCTTTATAGACGGACCGAGTGTCATACGACGTAGCTTCTATAAACACAGAAACACTACAATCACACAGAACGTCATACTATATGATAACAGCCCTGTTGTATATTTCAAAACCAACTGCAATTATCATGAAACTTTCAAAATGCTAAGAGCTGATTTTGATTTTGCAGTTAACAGCTCCTTTGTAAGCTGCGACATCCAGCTAGGAACAATAACAAGAAGTACTGGAAACACTACTGATATTGAAAAAGCACAATTTGAAATATGCGCCCATAAGTATGTCGATGTTTCCGAAAAAACACATGGGATATCTATAATGAATGACTGTAAATACGGATACAGATCAAAAAACAACCGTATATCTTTATGTCTGCTACGCTCCCCTGTTTTTCCTGACAAAACTGCTGATAAAGGTGAGCATTCATTCACTTATGCAATGTATTTGCATGATAATGAGCTTGGAGTTGATACCTTGGCTTATTCCTATGAACTTAATAAACCTTTGGAAGTTATTCGACATGCAACTGACAGCATCAGTTTAGCAAGTACAGATAATGAAAATGTCGTAATAGAGACAATCAAGAAGTCACATACCGATGATGGTATAATCTTACGCTTATTTGAGAGCCAGGGAAAACCAGCAATATGCAGCATTAATACCATATTTAAACATACTGAAGTTTTCGAGACTGACCTTATGGAAAATGAATTAAAGAAAATAGATATAACAAGCCTTTCATTCACACCATTTGAAATTAAAACGATTAAGTTGAAATGGTAATAGTAAATGAAGAATCTTAATACTATGCTATCCAAGAATTATCTATACCGCCTTGCTATTTCTATATTCGGAATAGGTATAATAAGTCTTGCTAGTGCGTTATTCTTTCTGACTGACCTTGGAGCAGATCCATATCAGGTGCTGTGTAATGCAATTCATATTCAGTTTTCAATCACAATAGGCATGGCAAACATGATATTGAATGGGACAATAGTAATATTTATCCTTATCTTCTTTAGAAAATTTATAAATATAGCTATGTTTTTAAGCTTATTGCTTTCAGGTCTTATTAT
>JAQVAJ010000412.1 GCA_028690885.1 Clostridia bacterium | reverse complement strand
ATCCGGCATCTCTTGAGCAGCAGACCCTGGGGCTTACCCGCATTCTTCCCCTTCAACTGAATCCTGAAATCCGGATCCTGGTTGGTAAAATGAATCATGAATCACACCCATGCCTTTGGGATTTGTTATGGCATCAGGCTCGCCGGTTTTGACGGCACCTGAACCACGAAGCCGGGCGGATAAGGTCAAGGATTCCGGTCAGTTTATGAGCGGGCGATTAAACTGAAGGAACCCGAAGGGCTTGGAGCGAGAATGAAAAATGCTGCTTCAAAGTCCTTTACCGTTCCGGGCGGACCGACGTAACTTTGTGGCGGGTAAAACGAAAAAAAAAACTAATATGGGAGACAATAGAACAAAGTCTCAGAGAAGTTACAACATGAGCCGGATAAGATCAATGAATACACGTTCCGAACTCATTGTCAGGAAGGTTCTCTTCTCGAAACAACTAAGGTTTCGAAAAAATTATAAGAATCTTCCTGGGTAGCCAGACATTGTATTAAAAAAATGGAATACCGTAATCTTCATTCATCCGGAAAACACCAGAACTCCAATGAACCCCTGACCGTTTGGGTAGGGGGCCTTTTTCATTGTTCGTTAGGATTGAATAACTTAGCCAGCTATTCAATTTTTCGAGCGATGATTCACGAGAAGCAATTTCAAGCAATCTTATGCAAATACCCTGAGCTGATTGAGGAAGGATTAACCTTGATTGGGTCAGAAATTGCGATGTATGGACGCAGAATCGATATTCTCTACCAGGATAAATTCGCGAGGCACCTGTTAGTTGAACTTAAGATCGGCCCTATTAAGGATGAGCACATTGGACAAATCATGGCCTATGAGGGTATGCTCCTCTCTCATGAGAATCCAACCATTCGGATCATGCTGATAGGAAACCGTGTTCCTCCGAATATGCAAAGAAGCCTTGATTATCATGGGATTGCCTGGAGAGAGATTACTCTTTCCCAGCTTAAGGGATTTCTCGAGAAAAAGGATGATCAGGATTTCCTGCATTATTTTGATGATGAACTAGACATTCCTTTAAAAATTCCCAAGCAAATGAAAAAAAAGGTTTCAAAGCCAACTTTTTTGATCCCAGTAACACAGAAACCCCAGAATGTAGATTCTTTGGTCATGAAACTGAAATCCTCTTCAAATTATCAGAGTTTTAAAAGCATCCTCCCAATAAAAAGGCAAAATGAGGCAAGGGCCAAAGAAATGCTGGTCAAGAATATAGCTAACCTGACTGGTGAACAGCTTAAAGAGGTATTAACCCTAATTGATGAGCCTTACCAGTGTTTTGATGAAAACGGCAGGATCAACCATCGGCCCTGGTTTGGCAAGCTCATTAAGCTTAATGCCAGGAATCTTGAAGATGAGAAGACCGAGGACATAAGGAAGTGGTTAAAAATATTGACTAACAACCAGATACCGGTAGATAAAAGGATTGATACTTTACGTAAGCCAGATGTTAAAATCAAAGGCTTTGACGTAGGATTGATCACAATGATGCTATATATCCTGGACAAGCCAAATTACCTTATTTGGTTCGAGCCGACTCACAGTGGACTGTTCAGGATTAATACGGAAATTGGCCCCTTTGAAAAAAAAGGCTCAAATTATTTGAGGTTTAACCAGATCGGAAAATCGTTCGCTGAGAAGTACGGATTTGAACATACCGAGCTTGATTGGATTTTTTCAGTAGGTATCTTACCCCATCTATAAACAAACCATTAATCCCATTTTAAGCATTAGAAATTTGAAACGGTGGTGATAAATTCGATACTGCTAACAATTTGTCAACGGTATCAACTTTTACAAAACCTTGATCAACGTTTTCCTTAAACATCCAATCTATTATTTTCGTTTCCGACAAGTATAGAAAAACCTCAGACATAGAGTTATTAAAGTAATCAACCTATCATCAACCGAGTCAATTGTGCTATTGATAATTAGTTGATCCTCATAAACATTAAACAACTGATTATTAATAACTTATAAGCAATTTTATATTGAAAATTGCTCCAAAATGCTTAATTTCAGGCAAAACCCTGAAAAAATGTTAAAGAAATTAACGAAGCAACCCCAGCTTGAAATGTACAAAATGGTCTTGTTGAACCTCATCAATCCGGAACATGAGCTGTGCCAGTTGGCTAAAAAGATCAACTGGGAACAACTGGAAAAAGATCTCGAGCCAAACTATTCCCGGATCGGAAGGCCTTCTGTTCCCATCCGATCGCAAGCTGTATGAGAAAGTGATCGCCTATTGCTTCCGGATTGCCCGTAAGGAAGGAATCGAGCTGAAACGCAGCTTTGCCGACACGCGCCTGGGAGGCATTATCGTGGGAGCCCTGGCCTTTGAGGGTAATCCCTTTGACGGACATACCCTGAAGCCGCAAATAGAACAGGTAAAAGAACTGGATGGCCAAAAGAAAGGCCGAAATTTCTATCCTCATCAGATTTCTGTTTTTTCCGAATCCAATGGGTCTGCGTGAATACAACAACCTCCAGGGTCAGAAAAAATGGGTATTGATAAGGATCAACTA